>DIKC01000021.1:0-7205 GCA_002421565.1 Desulfobulbaceae bacterium UBA5628
CTGCCGGAATTCACCATGCTGGAATGGTACCGGGCCGGGGCCGATTATTTTTCCCTGATGGATGAATGCGAGGAATTGCTGGCCGCGGTGGCGGGGATTGATCTTGCTCCGCCTTGGGAACGGCTCACGGTCGAGGAGGCTTTCCGTCGTTATGCCGGGATGACCGCGGCCCAAGCCCTGGCCGCCGATCTCTTCGATCAACTGATGGTGGAGAAGATCGAGCCCCAGCTTGGCCGTCCGCGCCCCACCTTTCTTTACGATTATCCCGCCGGACTGGCGGCCCTGGCTCGCAAGCGGCCGGACAATCCGAATCTTGCCGAGCGTTTCGAGCTTTATATCGATGGCCTGGAACTGGCCAATGGTTTCAGCGAATTGATCGATCCGGTTGAGCAGCGGCAGCGCTTTGTCGAAGAGCAACGGCGGATCGCGGCAACCGGCCGCACCCCGCCGCCGTTGCCGGAAAAATTCCTCGCCGAACTGGCCGCGATGCCGCCGTCCGCCGGGATTGCCCTCGGCCTTGACCGCTTGGCCATGCTGCTGTTGGGCGTGGAGTCGATCGAGGCGGTTATCGCCTTCCCCCCCGAGGATCTGTAGCGAGTTTCTTTTGGAGCATTTGCAGGTCGATCCAGGCCGCCTTTTTCATCTCCGGATTGTGGAGGAGAAAATCCGGGGAGAAGGTGGCCAGCAGGGGGCGGCCCTGGCAATCATGGAAACGGCCCCGCAATTTCAGCAGACTTTGCCGGGTGCGGAGCAGGGTCTGGGCGGCCAGCGTCCCCATGGCGCAGATCACGGCCGGATTGAGGGCCTCGATCTGACGCAGGAGGAAGGGCAGGCATTTCTGGATTTCCCCGCTGTCCGGCGGCCGGGAGCCGGAAGGGGCGCATTTGACCAGATCGGTCAGGTAAATCCGGCTGCGATCCAGATTGATGGCGGCCAGCATTTTATCGAGCAGAGCGCCGGCCTCACCCTGAAAGGGCAGGCCGGCAATATTTTCCGCCGGGCCGGGAGCGTCCCCGATCAGCAGCAGGCCGCCGCCTTCTTCGTCGCCCTGGCCGAAGATCAGGTTTTCTCTGCCTTGGTGGAGAGGACAATGGCGGCAGTCGCCCATTTCCTCCCGTAGTCGGGCAAGCCCGGGCGCCCCGACTTCTCCGCTTACCTTGTGGCCCCCGTGATCGCTTACGTTGCCGGGACTTGGTGGTGGGGACGCTCCTTTCCGGAGCGTCGCTGGCCTGAGCCTGGGATACCATTCCACCCCCAGGTCTGCTTGCAGGGTCAGCAGTTTTCCGGTTGCAATCAGCAGTTGCCGCAGGCCGGTACGGATGGTGTCGGGTGATTGGTAGTTCATGGTATCGCTAAAATAACCTTTAATAAAAAAACTTGCATTACGCTTTTTTTTGCGCTAGGTCTGATCCCGTTAATGCAATCTCACAATAAAAAAAGAGGAGGATCGGATGGGTAAAACATTGGTGGAAATGGCGGCGGAACTGGTACAGGCTCAATGTTCCTCAAGGAATATGGCCACGGATGAAATAACTTCTTCCTTGCAGGCCACCTATAATGCCCTGCATGCCTTGCAGAGCGGCGAGGAAAAAGGCGAGGTCGCGGCGGTGGCCGGGACGATGAAGCCGGAAAAATCGATTCAGAAGCACAAGATCACCTGTCTCGAATGCGGCAAGGAATTTCAGATGATTTCCGCCAAGCATCTGGCATCCCACGGCTTGACCGGCCGCGAGTATCGTAAGAAATGGGGCTTTTCCCTGCGTCAGCCCCTCTGTGCCAAGGTTTTGTCCGAACGGCGGAAAAAGGCGAGCAAGGATCGCGGCCTGCCCGCCAATCTGATCAAATTTCAGGAACAGCGCAAGAAAAAAAGCGCCGCCGGCGGCGCGTCGGGCAAAGGTACTGCCACCCGCAAGGGTAAGGTCGCGGCCAAGAGTGCCGCGCCCCGCAAGACCGTGATCCGGAAAAGAGCGGCCAAACCGGCGGCTTCGGGCACGACCGGCAGCGAAAGCAAATAAGCCGCCCGTTGGATGATAGGAATTTTTGATTCCGGGGTGGGCGGGATGACGGTGGCGCGGGCCATTGAACAGGCCCTGCCCCAGTACCGGCTGGTCTATTTCGGGGATCTCGCCCGCACTCCTTACGGCTCCAAGAGCGGTGAGACGATTGCCCGCTACTCCCGCGAGAATGTCGAGTTTCTCCTCGGGCAGGGGGCGAAGATTATCGTGGTCGCCTGCAACTCGGCGGCCAGCGTCGCGGCCGATCGTTTGCGCACCGCCTATCCGGTACCCATCTTTGAAGTGATCGCCCCGGCGGTGGCGGAGGCGATCAAGGCCAGTGGCGGCGGCCGAATCGGGGTGATTGGTACCCGGGCCACGGTGAAGAGCGGGGTTTACGAGGCAAAGATCAGGGCGGCGGCCGATCACTGCCGGGTTTTTTCCGTGGCCTGCCCCTTGCTGGTGCCGCTGGTGGAGGAAGGTTGGCTGGCGCGCCGGGAAACCAAGATGATCGTCCGCCGGTATCTGGCGCCGCTCAAGGAAAAGCAGGTGGATACCCTGGTTCTCGGCTGCACCCATTATCCCTTGCTCAAGGATCTGATCCAGCCCCGGATCGGCCGCCGGGTAAGGGTGATCGACTCTTCCCAGGCCCTGGCCGCCGATCTGCGAACCTTTCTGGATGAAAATCCGGCCCTGGCCGCCGAATTAAGCCGGGGCGGGGAAAATCTCTATTATGCCTCCGATGTCACCGAAGCGGCGACCATGATCGCCCTCCGCATCTTCGGCCGCCCCATTGAACTGCGCCATACCGGATAAGGTGGGAAACCAATGACAAGCAAAATAAGGGGACGGATTTCAAATCCGTCCCCGTTCTCCGATCCGGGGACGGATTTTAAATCCGTCCCCGTTTATCTTGTTCTCCTTTGGCTGCTGCTTGGGGCGCTGGTTGTTCCGGCCGCGGCCGGAGAAATGACCCCTCTGGAGGTTGCCCGCCGCTTGCAGCAGACCTACGACCGCACCATTGCCTTCCGGGCCGAATTCACCCAGGTGACCACGGTGCCGATGAGCAACCGTCGGCGTGAGGGGAGCGGCACCGTGATTTTCCGCAAGCCCCATTTGATGCGCTGGGAGTATCTCCGCCCCGACCGGCAGGTTCTGGTCAGCGACGGCAAGCGGGTGCGGCTCTATTTTGCCGGCAGCAACCAGATGATGATACGGCCGGTGGATGAGTATCTGGAATCCGATGTGACCTACGCCTTTTTTTCCGGCTCCGGCGAGATTGTTCGGGATTTCGAGGTGAGCGAGGCCCTGGCCGAATTCCGTCATCCCGACTATCATGTTATCAAGCTGGTGCCGCGTACCCTCCATCCCCAGGTGGATTATCTTTATCTCTGGGTGGATCGGGAAAAATTCTTCATGCAGCGGCTGGAGATCATCGACCAGTTCGGTTCCGCCACCATCCTTGCCTTTGCCCGGGTCGAGATCGACCCGGTTCTGCCCCCTGATTTCCATCACTTCGAGCCGCCGCCCGGCACCGAGATCATCGGGCCGTAATCATGCCGGCTGCTCCCGTGCCGTTCCGGGTCGCCCTGGTTTCCATGCCTTGGGCCCTGGTCCATCGTCCTTCCGTTCAGCTTGGAGTTTTAAAGGGTTCTCTGGAGCAGGAAGGGGTGACCGTGACTACCCTCCATCCCTATCTGGAGGTGGCGAAAGAACTGGGCCTGGCCCGCTACCAGCGCCTGGCCAGTAACCTTTGGCTGGGCGAGGCCCTTTATGCCCCCCTGGTCTTTCCGGGGCAGCGGGAAGCGGCGGGGCGCCTGGCCCAGCGTCTGGTGCGGGCGGAACCGGGCCTGTCCTTGGAAGTGGAGGAGGGGATTAACGGGCTGGACCGGCATCTGGATTCCTGGCTGGCGGCCCAGCCTTGGGGCCAATTCGATCTGGTCGGCTTTTCCGTTTGCTTCCAGCAGTTGTTCGCCTCCCTGGCCGCGGCCCGGAGGCTGAAAGAAAAATATCCCGATTTGCCGGTGGTTTTCGGCGGCTCTTCCTGCGCCGGCGAGGCCGGGGCTTCATTGGCGGCGGTGTTCCCGGAGATTGATTTCGTGATCAGCGGGGAAGGGGAGGCGGCCCTGCTCGATCTCTGCCGTACTCTTGCCGTCAATCCTGCCGCCAACGGGATGGTCGGGACGGCTGCCCCGGCCCCCCTTGCGCTGGCAACCTTGCCGCCGCCTGATTATGACGATTACTTTGTCGAGCTGGCGCGGGTTTTCGGGGGGCGGCCGTTCGTGCCGGAACTGCCGGTGGAGTTTTCCCGTGGTTGCTGGTGGAACAAATGCGCCTTCTGCAACCTCAACCTGCAATGGCGCGGCTACCGGGCCAAACCGGCAGCCCGGATGCTGGCTGAGGTGACGGCCCTGGCCGCCCGTCATGGCTGCCTTGACTTTGCCTTTACCGACAACGTGCTGCCACCCAAGGAGAGCGGCGAATTTTTCCGCCGGACAGCGGCCTTGCCGGCTGATTTTCGTTTTTTCGCCGAAATCCGCGCCAAATTGCCGCCAGCCACCCTGGCCGGCTTGCGAAGCGGTGGCCTGACCGTGGTGCAGGCGGGGATTGAGGCCTTGAGCGATTCGCTGCTCGCCCGGATGGGCAAGGGCACCAGCGTGTTCGACAATCTGTTGCTGATGAGAAATTGCCTGGCCGCCGGGATTCGCCTGGAGGGCAACTTGATCCTGGAATTTCCCGGCAGCAGCGAGGAGGAGGCAGCGGAAACCCTGCGGATACTCGATTTTCTCTGGCCTTTTTCGCCCCTTAGCGGAGCCGCCTTTTTTCTCGGCCACGGCAGTCCGGTGGCGATGGCGCCGGAGAAATATGGGGTGCGGGCCAGGGGCGCCCATCCCCATTATCGCGCCCTGATTCCGCCGGAAATTTTGTCCAGGCTTACCCTGCTTATTCAGGATCATCGCGGCGAGCGGCGGATTCAGCGGCGGCGCTGGGCTTTGGTCCGCCGTCGGCTGGCGCTCTGGCAGCGGCAGGCCCGGCAGCGAGGCGAAGCGTTTCCGGCCCGGCCCCTGCTTTCCTGGCGCCAAGGCGGCGATTTTATCATCATCCGCCAGGTCACCCCGGCGGGCGAGGTACTCCATCACACCCTGCGTGGTACCTCCCGGCGGATTTATCTGGCCTGCGACCAGCCCGTTACCCTGACCCGGTTGCGGGCGGATTTTCCCGCCGTGGGCCGGGAGAAACTGGTCACTTTTCTCGCCGGTCTGGAAAGGAAACGGTTGCTCTTCGCGGCCGGAGAAAGGTATCTTGCCCTGGCGATTCGAGAGCCGCGCCCGGACGCTTGGGGACGGATTTGAAATCCGTCCCCAAGCGGACGACGGGCTTTATATGCCGTAAGTTTTGTCGTGTGGCCCTAAAAGTACGAATCTGACAGTGCGGTTATTCGTTTCGGAGCAATCGTGGCAGAGCACCACCGCATCGTCACCCTTATTACGGCAGGCATCGCAGTACAGATAAATAATTATGAAGTTTCGCTTGACGGGGCAGGAGTAAAATCCCTGCCAGCTCCCTTTCAGGGGTTCACCGAAAGCCACAGGGTTTTCCAGGATCAGGTCAACCTTGCGTTTGACCAATTTTTTGATGGAGGAATGTTTTTCGAGCGCCTTAAGGAATGCTTCTTCGAATAGTGCTTCCATCAGTCACCAAACGTCTCTTGATAGGAATGCCATTTCGCGGTTCCCTCGCGGAGTTTGGTCTGGGTCTTTTCCATCGCATCCTGGAAGGCCGGATGGGCAAGAATCTTTTCGGTGGATTCACCCTCCACCCGTCTTTTAAGGGCGAGCAGGTACTGGGTGATCATTTCCGAGAAGGAAGTGCGATTTTCGGATGCGAAAATCTTTGCAAAATCGGCAAGATCCTGGTCGAGACTCAGGTTTACTCTGGTTTTAGGCATGGCAAGCTCCTTTTTTGGGGATAATATACACACGTTATGCGCACTGTCAAGTGAGGAAAGGATGAAAATGTTGGTGTTGGGCGGCTGCCGGAGCGGCAAGAGCCGTTTTGCCGAACAGTGGCTGGCCAATCGTTTTGAGCGCAAGGTGTTTATCGCTACCATGCGGCCATCCGACGATCCGGAGGTGGGGTGGCGGATCGCCCTCCACCGCCGGGAGCGGGACGAGCGCTGGCTGACCGTGGAGGAGCCGCTGGATTTGGCGGCGGCCTTGGCCCGGCCGTCGGTCATCGAGGCCGAAGCGGTGCTGATCGACTGCCTGACCCTCTGGATTTCCAATCTCCTCCTCCACGGCCTGGACGACCGGGCGATCGAAGAGGAGGTGCGGAACCTGGCCCAGGCGGTGCGGGCTGCCGGGCAAACCGTGGTCCTGGTGGCCAACGAGGTCGGCCTGGGGGTGGTGCCGGACAGCCCCTTGGGCCGCCGTTTCCGCGACCTGGCCGGTTGGACCAATCAGCGGTTGGCCGAGGTCTGCGAGCCGGTCCTCTTTCTGGCCGCCGGCCTGCCCCTGGTGTTGAAAGGAGAAATGCCCTGATGCGGATTGCGATTCTTTCCGATACCCACGACCATATCGCCAACCTGCGGGCCGCGATCAAGTATTGCAACGCCTATCAGGTGGGGCTGGTCATCCATTGCGGCGACCTGATCTCGCCCTTCATGCTGGAGGAGCTGGCCCGCTTCGGGGGGGCGGTGCATCTGGTGTACGGCAATAATGCCGGCGACCAGCACCTGATTTCCCAGGCCTGCGGCACTCGTTTTCCCAGCCTCACCCATCACGGCGTCCTTGGGGCGCTGGAGGCGGGCGGCCTCAAGATCGCCTTTACCCATTATCCCCAGATGGCCCGGGGGCTGGCCGGCCAGGGTCTGTTCGACCTGGTTTGTTGCGGTCATAATCACCGTTATCAGGTGGAAACAGTGGGCAAGACCATGTTGATCAATCCCGGCGAACTGCTGGGCAAGGACGACCAGCCCGGCTTTGCGGTTCTCGATTGCGCCGACCGGGCGGTGGAGCGGGTGGAAGTGGGGGAACGTTTCAAGAGCGAAGGAGAATGAGGATGGAGATCAAGACTACCACCCGGGCGGCTGCCCATTTTAAAGGCGATACCCTGGTTTGTTTCGTGCGCCAGGGGCAGGAAACGGCGACCGCTGATCCGGTTTTTGCGGCAGTCGGGGGAATTGTCCGGCGGGCCGGTGAACTCGGTGAT
>DIKC01000021.1:7210-7333 GCA_002421565.1 Desulfobulbaceae bacterium UBA5628
AGGATCAGGCGCTGCTTCATTATCCGGCCGCCGATTCCGGTCTGCCGCCTCGGTTGCTGCTGGTCGGCCTGGGCAAGGATGAGGTGGATCAGGAGGGGTTGCGCCAGGCCGGCGGCATCGCCG
>DIKC01000131.1 GCA_002421565.1 Desulfobulbaceae bacterium UBA5628
ATTCTGGTCGGCGAAATGCGCGATCTCGAAACCATTGCCCTGGCAATGGAGGCGGCGATGACCGGCCATCTGGTTTTCGGCACCCTCCACACCCTCAACGCCAACAAGACCGTGGATCGGATCATCGAAATTTTCCCGTCCGACCAGCAGGCCCAGGTGCGCTCCACCCTGGCCGACGCCCTCAAGGCGGTGGTTTCCCAAACCTTGTTCAAGCGGATCGACAAGAAGGGGCGCTGCGCGGCCCTGGAAATTCTGATCTGTACCCCGGCGGTGCGCAACCTGATCCGCGAGGGCAAGACCTACCAGATTCCCTCGGCCATGCAGACAGGCAAGAAGTTCGGGATGCAGACCCTGGACGATGCGATCCTGGAACTGCTCAATAAGGGCTGGATCTCCGGCGACGCCGCCTATGTCAACGGCATCGATAAGAGCAAGTTTATTCCCTTTCTCAAGAATCCGCCCACCGACTTCACCGACGCCTGAAAATCGGCGGGGCAGGGCGGCCCGTCAGCCGCCCCGTCAACCTTCCTGCTTTTCCGCATGCAGCCAGTGGAGCCGCTCCGGTGTTACCCGGGCGGCCGGATAACGGTTGGCCGCCTTTTCGGGATCAGCGGCGATTTCATCGAGGATGTTCCCCTTTGCAGGGCCGGCGGTGAGAAAAATCACTGTGCGGGCATGGTTTAAAACCGGCAGGGTGAGGGTAATCCGGGGCACGGCCGGTTTTCCGGCTGGGGCGGATACCGCCGTTACCCATTGTTTTTTTTCTTCCAGGGCCGGTGAACCGGGAAAAAGGGAGGCGGTGTGGCCGTCGGCCCCCATGCCCAGAATGATGAGGTCGAAGCAGGGGAAATCTCCGGCCAGCAACTTCGGATGGGGAGCGAAAAAGGCGCGCAATTCCTCTTCATAGGCCTGGGCGACCATGGCCGGAGGGGCGCATTCGACCAGCATCCGATGAACCCTGCCGGGCATGGGGTTGATCTTGTCGAGGAGCAGTTCCTTGGCTTGGCCATAGTTGCTTTCCGGCCGGTCGGGGGCAACGCAGCGTTCATCCCCCCAGAAAAAATGACCTTCCGGCCAGTTGATGCTTCGGCTCAGGCAGGGAGGGGCGGCCAGATACTGGAGGAGTAACCGCGGGGTAGCGCCGCCGGCCAGCACCAGAGTGAAAAATCCCTTTTCGGCAACAGCGGCAATGGTCACCGCCTCGATCGCATCCAAGGCCGCGATACTTGCCGCCGCCAGATTCGGAAAGGTGCTGATGGCAAATGACATACCACTCCTCCAAAGGGCTGTGCCCTCCCCCGTTTACTTCGTCCCTGTTTAATCCTTTTTATCGCGGTCTGCCACCCTTTACCGCCAGTTCCCGGCCGTTGGTGGTAAAGGAAATGGTACCGCTCTCGGCGGTGGTGAGAACATTCAGGCCCTGCGCTCGCCATTGGCGGACCCGCTCCCATTCGGTGCGCCGCCGGTCGGCGGAAAGAACCAGGTATGAGGGGGCGACCGCTGCCAGCAGTTGCGGCGAGGATGAGGTCCAACTGCCGTGGTGGGGGACGAGGAGAACGGTGTGGGCCATGTCCGGCCGCTGCTCGATCAGGCGCTGCTCCTGGCGCATGGGAATATCCCCCGGCAGCAACCAGGAAATCTCCTGGTGTTCCACTCTGGTCACCAGGCTCTGGGCGTTGCTTGGATCGGCACCGGCCGATTCCCCGCTTGTCTCTTCCAGATGAAAATCCGCTAAATTGATCACCTTGGCCGCCCCGGATTCAAGCAGAATCTGACCGGCCTCCGGTATCTTGATCGGGATATTCAGCCGGTCGGCCAGTTCCAGCAATTCTTCATAGGCCCGTCCGCCGCCGGCCCGGCCGTTGATCCACAGGGTTTCCGGCCGGAAATGGCGGAGAAGAAAAGGCGCCCCGTTGTAATGGTCGGCATCGGGATGGCTGATGACCAGGGCCGCCAGGCGGGTGATCCGCTGTCCGTGCAGAAAAGGGCCGATCAGGCTTTCGCCGGGGTCGAAGCGCACGGAAGCGGCGCCGCCGCTGTCCACCAGCAGGGCGAGATGGTGGGGCAGTTGCACCACGGTGGCGCTGCCCTGGCCGATGTCGAGGATCGAGACCGTGGTTTCGGGGTTGCGCCGCCGTTGCCAAAGATCGTGGCTGGGCAGGGCGATCAGAAGTAGGGCCAGGATGAGGGCGCCGATTCTGGTACTGGGCCGGTCGCGGGCCAGGGCGAGGGCAATGAGCAGAGCCAGGGCGATGGTCAGTTCCAGCGGCGTCGGGGGCGGTAGATAAAAGGAGGCAAAGGGCAGGCGGGCGATTTGGGCGGTCAAGGCCAGAACCGCTTCGGCCCCCCAGGCGGCGGCAATCAACAACCAAGCGGCCAGAGAGGGGGCGATGACGGAAACAGCCAGGGCAAAGAGGGCTAAAGGCAGAATCCAGGCCCCGAGCAGGGGGGTGAGCAGGAGGGTGGTAAGGGGGCTGAGCAGGGAAAGCCGCTGGAAATGATAAAGCACCAAGGGGGCGGTGGTCAGGGTGGCGACCAGCGACACCAGCAGGGCGCTGGTCAGCCAGTTGATCATCACTGCCCTGAAGCGGCGGTGGTCGGGGTCGGCGACCATTGCCAGCCGTTGGTGGAGTTGGGGCAGAAAAAGAATGATCCCGGCGGTGGCGGCAAAGGAAAGCTGAAAAGAGGCGGTAAAGAGGGCGGCCGGGTCCATGACCAAGATGATCAGGGCGGCGATGGCGACGTTGTTTAAGCTGCACCACTGGCGATCCCGGATAATGGCGGCCATGAAGACCAGGATCATGATCAAGGCCCGCATGGCCGGAGGATTGAGGCCGGTGATCAGGGCGTAGCCGGCCACCGGCAGCAGGGCCAGGATGAGGGCCGGTTTGCGCACCGGCAGCCGGAGCATGAGCCGGGGAAATCGTTTGAGCAGCCAAATGAAAATAGTAGTTGCCAGCAGCGCCACCAGACCCAAATGCAGGCCGGAAATGGCGAGCAGGTGCATGCCCCCGGCGTTCTGGAAATTTTCTAGAACCGGGCGGGAGATGCCGCTCTTGTCGCCGATGATCAGGGCTTTGAGCAGGGCCAGGGGGTCGCCCTCCAGATGGGTCTCCAGGAAGCGGGCGGCCTTGGCCCGGAGTCTTTCCGGCCAATGGGGCGGAAAAGGCTGCAAGCCGGCGGCCTCGGCCGGCTCCTGAATGGCCGTCACCTGTTGCGGACTTTTGGCCCAGCCGCTTAGCCAGATCTGGTGCAGGGCCAGGAATTGCCGGTAATCAAAGGCGCCGGGAACCCGGAAGGAATGAACCGGCCCCACCTCGGCCCGGATCATGAAACGATCCCCCGGCATTAACGGCTCGGGCAAGGGGCCGCCGATTGCCAGGCGGACCAGGCCGTGGGCCGGACGGGGCGTTTGGCCGGGCCGGTGGAGTTCCTCGGCCGCCAGTAAAAGAACGCTGCGATCCTGCTCCAGGCGGGGCAGTTGCGCCAATCGCCCCATTAGCACCACATCCCTGGTTGTATTTTCAGGGGCCGGGGATTGCCCGCCGGATTCCGAGGTTGCTAGCAGCTTGTAGAGATGGGCGGGATCGCTGGGCGGCGCCAGGGCCGGGATTGCCAGCAGGTAGCCGGCCAGAAAAAAGAGGGGCAAGAGGAGAAAGGCGGCGGGTTTGGGGCGACGCGGGGCCAGCAAAAGCGCCCCGCCGGCCAGGAGGGTAATCAGCAGCCCTCCCGCCAGATTGGGCAAGACCCGGGGCAGCAGCCCGGCGCTCAGAATGCCGGCGCCCAAGGCCAAGGTCACCGGGAGCAGACGATCTGGTCGGCCCGGCACCGCGCTTCCTTAATCCAGGAAGTGTTTGAGCTTATCTCGGCGGCTGGAGTGGCGGAGGCGGTTCAATGCCTTCTTTTCGATCTGGCGGATGCGCTCGCGGGAGACGTTGAAGCGTTTGCCGATTTCCTCCAGGGTGTATTCGGCATCCTCGCCGATCCCGAAGCGGAGGCGGATGATCTTTTCCTCGCGGGGGCTCAAGGTGCCGAGGATATGGGTCACCCGTTCCGACAACTCGTTGCCCTTAACCGCCTCGTAGGGCGAGATCGATTCCTGGTTTTCGAGGAAATCGCCCAGGGTGGAATCGTCGTCTCCCACCGGGGTTTCCAGGGAGATCGGCTCCCGCGAAGCCTCCAGGATGGCGAGGATTTTTTCCATCGCCAGGCCGGTCTTTTCGGAAATTTCAATGGGGGTCGGTTCCCGGCCCAATTCCTTGAGCAGGGAATAGAAGGCCTTGAAAAACTGGCTCCGCAACTCCAGGAAATGGACCGGCAGGCGGATGGTCCGGGTCTTGTCGAGGATAGCGCGGGTGATCGCCTGCCTGATCCACCAACTGGCATAGGTGCTGAATTTGTTGCCCTTGGTGTAATCGAAGCGGAACACCGCCCGCATCAGCCCCAGGTTGCCTTCCTGGATCAGGTCGGCCAAGGTCAGCCCCTGGTGCATGTAACGCTTGGCGATGCTCACCACCAGCCGCAGGTTGGCCTTGATCATGGCGTCCTTGGCCACCTCGATGGAACGGGCGTAAAGCTCGATCCGGCACCGCATCTGCTCCAGCTTCTTGCGGGTCGGGTGAACCTCGCAGGCCTTGATCACCGAACGGACCATGAAATTGAGGTGCTGCTTCTTGGGCTTGAGGGTGGGGTCGCGTTTTTCCCAGAGTTCGATCCGTTCGACCAGGTCCACCATTTCGGCCACCTTGGACTTGTCCTTGCGGATCGCCCGGATGATGGCGTCAAAGCCCTCGCGGATGGTCTTGGAGTATTTTTCTTCCTCTTCCGGGGTCAGGAGATCGAACTGGCCCATTTCCCGGAGATAGGTGGTGGTGGTCTCTTCCGGCTCGGAAAGCTCGTCTTTTTCGGTTACCTTGTCGGCGAAGCGGCCTTCGTCGTCGAGCATATCGACCGAGTCTTCCCGCTCCTTGTCGTCCTTGCCGTCGCCGGTCTTGTCGCCGCGGTCTTGGGAGACCACTTCGATGTTGTTCTGCTGGAGAAAGTCAAAGATACCGTCGATGGTATCCGGGTCGTTGTCTTCGGGGATCAGGTCGTTGAGGAAGGNNTCGTCCTTGCCGGCTTCCAGCAACCTGGCTTTAATGTTGGTTGACACGATGATTTTCTCCTCAAACAGGCCGACGCCGACTTTTGCCAGTTGCCAAGAGCGCCAAAACTCCATATTTTAAAAATATCTTGGGCTCATGGCAAGCAAAAAAATATAACCAAGAAAAAATATCCGGCTTTACCGCTTAAATTCTAAACATTCCGGCTGGCTTGTAAAGCCGGGGGCGTGGTATATTCAATAAAAATACGGCAGCGGTTAAATTTTCCGGAGGGCAAATCATGTTTCTGACCCGGGGCAGCGGGATACTCCTGCACATAACCTCCCTTCCCGGCCGGTTCGGAATCGGCGACCTTGGCCCGGCCGCCGAGGCGTTTGTCGATTTCCTGGTGGATTCGGCCCAGCAGTACTGGCAATTCCTCCCTCTCTGCCCCACCAGCCGGGGGCTGGATAATTCGCCCTACATGGGCCTTTCCGCCTTTGCCGGTAATCCCTTGCTGATCAGCCCCGAACTGCTGGCCGACGACGGGCTGCTCTCCCGCAAACGGCTGGAGGCGGCCCCGGTATTCCCCGAATATCTGGTTGATTTTGATCAGGTGGTACCCTGGAAAGAGGCGCTGCTGGCCGAGGCCTTTGCCGCCTTTGTGGCCGGCGGCGGCTTGGAGCATGAGGATTTCCGGCGTTTTTGCGCCGCTTCTCCCTGGCTCGACGATTACGCCCTTTTCGTCAGCCTGCGGGAGGAAAACCGCCTGCAAGCCTGGTATGACTGGCCGGCGCCCCTGGCCCGGCGTCGGCCCGAGGCCCTGGC
>DIKC01000180.1 GCA_002421565.1 Desulfobulbaceae bacterium UBA5628
CCCGCCTTGGCTCCAAGGTGGTACAGGTCTTGCGCGGCCCGCGCCTCATGCCCCGCGAGGATGAGGAGGTTTCCGCCCTCGCCAGGCAAGCCCTGGAGGAATCCGGGGTCGAGGTGCTGACCGGCCGCAAGATGCTGCGCTGCGAGCGCCGGGGCGCGGCAAAGGTGCTGGTGATTGAGGAGAATGGGGGAGAGCGCGGTCTGGAATTTGATGCCTTGCTCCTGGCGGTAGGCCGCCGGGCCAGGCTTGCCGGCTACGGCCTGGAGGAACTGGGGATTCCGGTGGGGCAAACGGTGATGGTCAACGACTATCTGGAAACCGTGTATCCCAACATCATGGCGGTGGGCGATGTGGCCGGGCCATTCCAGTTTACCCACACCGCCGCCCACATGGCCTGGTTCGCCACGGTCAACGCCCTCTTCGGCCGGTTTCGCAAGTTTCGGGTCGATTATTCGGTGATCCCCCGGACCACCTTTATCGATCCCGAGGTGGCCAGGGTCGGCTTGAACGAGTTGGAGGCCAAGGAAAAGGGCGTGGCCTGCGAGGTGACCCGTTTTGATCTGGCGGAACTGGATCGGGCGATTACCGACAGCGCCGAGCAGGGGTTTATCAAGGTGCTGACCGTGCCCGGCCGGGACAAAATCCTCGGGGTGACCATTGTCGGCGAACACGCCGGCGAACTGCTGGCCGAGTACGTCCTGGCCATGAAGCACGGCTTGGGCCTGAACAAGATCCTCGCCACCATCCACGCCTACCCGACCCTGGCCGAGGCCAACAAATACGCGGCCGGGGTCTGGAAAAAGGCCCATGCCCCGCAAAAACTGCTGGCTTTGGCGGGCCGCTACCACGCCTGGCGGCGGGGCTGAGTTGTTTTAGCTGAAAAAGCGGATGAAAAAGGCGTTGACCGCGGCCCAGATGAGGATGGCGGCGGTGAGGAGGGCGACGGCCGTTGCCGTGGCCCGATGGGCAAAGCTCTCGCCCCGCCGTTCCCGATAGCCCAGGAGCAGGCCGAGGGCGGCTCCGGTCGCCATGCCGCCGCCGTGAGCCCAGTTGTTGATACCCGGCACCAGCAGTCCGAAGACGAAAATCCCCACCGCCCAGCCCCCCACCTGGCTGAAGAGTTCCTGACCGTACACCCCGCCCCGTGATTTGCCGTAATAGAGCACCGCTCCGATCAGGGCGCAGACCGCCGCCGAGGCCCCGATGGTGAAGGGAACTCCGGCCAGGTAGGAGAGAAAATAGCCGCCCACCCCGCCCAGGCTGTAGATCAAGAGCATCCGGGCGGCGCCGTATTCCCGGATCACCAGGGGGCCGAGCTGGTAAAGGGCGATCATGTTGAAGACGATGTGGAGCAGGCCGCCGTGCAGGTAGTTGGCCGTTATCAGCGACCACCAGCGGCCGAGGGCGTTGATCGGGACGGTGCCGCTGGCCCCTAGCAGGAGCAGGCTGCGGTTGTCCGGGGAGAGAAAATGGAAGGGGCTCATGCTCATCGTCGCCCCCCTGGGATTGAGCAGCAGCGAGGCGACAAACATGGCGATATTGATCCCGATCAGCAGCCGGATCAATTCCTCCGGCGATTGCCAGAGGCGGCTGCCGAGGCCTTTCCAGGCCGCGCCGGGCCGGGCCAGGCCGCAGTGGGGGCAGCGGGGTTCGTCGCGGCTGATCAGGCGGCGGCAGTTGGGGCAGAGCAGGGGATTGTGGTTCATGCGGCAGGGGCCTCTGGTTTGCTTCCGGTTGTGGGGTGTGCTAAAAAAAGCAGGCTGGTGACGTTGTCCGGCATGGTACCATAAATTTCTCTATTATTCATCGTTGGCAGGCAGGAGGAAGGGTATGGAAAGAAAGATTTTCGTCAAGGCGGGGCGGGATAACAGCGAGGAGACCCTGGCGGTGCTGCGGGCCGGGCTTGAGGAACTGGGGATCAAACAGGCGGTGGTCGCCTCCACCTGGGGCGACACCGGCCTGGCCGCGGCCCGGCTGCTGAAGGGCAGCGGGGTTAATCTGGTGGTGGTGACCCATAATGTCGGCTTTAAGGAGCCGGGCAGCCGGGAGATGACCGCCGAAATCCGGGCCGAGATCGAGGCCATGGGCGGCCGGGTCTGCACCGGCACCATGCCCTTTCGCAACATCGGCACCGCGATTCGGGCCAAGCAGCACTATTCCCAGCAGGATTTGATCGCCAACACTCTGCGGATGTTCGGCCAGGGGATCAAGGTCTGCGTCGAGATCGTGCTGATGGCCGCCGATGCCGGCCTGATCACCCCTGACGATGTGCTGGCGGTGGCCGGCACCGGCCGGGGGGCGGACACCGTGGCCCGGATCGCGCCCCAATCCTCCAACGCCCTCTTTGATCTCAAGGTGCGGGATATTCTCGCCAAGCCCTCCGACTTCTGAACACCCGCAATATTCTGGCAGATAATATGGACTCTGTGTTATTGTGTAAGCCAATGTGTGGATCGGCACGGGCATAATTTACAGGGAGGATTAAATGGCCACTAATTTAGCAATAGATACGGAATTACTTAACGAGGCCCGGACCTTGGGGCAGTTACGCACCAAAAAGGAAACCGTCAACTTGGCTCTCAAGGAATTTGTTGATCGGAGAAGACAGCTTGAAATCATAGAGATTTTTGGGACTATGGAACCAGATGCAGGTTATGATTACAAAAAGGGGAGAGACCGGTGCGAGTGATTGTTGACACGGTGATCTGGTCCCTGGCGCTCCGCCGGGTGAATCCTGATCAGATGGTTCAATGTGAGCTGACCTCTCTTATAGAAGATCACCGGCTGATTTTGCTTGGACCAATCAGGCAAGAGCTGCTGTCCGGTTACACTGAGGAAAACAAATTCGAGCTGTTACGGGCCAAGTTAAGCCACTTTGAAGATGAACCCATCCTCGATGAGGATTATGTCCGAGCCGCTCAATTCCACAATATCTGCCGCCGAGCGGGAATTCAGGGCTCCCACACCGATTTCCTGATTTGTTCCTGCGCTCATCGTCTGAAGGCCTCAATATACACCACTGACAAGGATTTTAAGAATTATCTCAGGGTGTTGCCAATCGTCTTGTACGAGTAGAGGAGTTCTTGCCAGGGGAGGGGGTTGTTGTTGAGGATCAGCGAGCCTTCCTGATAGCTCATGTTCAGACGTAGTTGGCCTTCTTGTCGGCGCAGGTAGCCCCGCTCCACCAGGGCCTCCAGGAGTTGCCGTTGATCTTCCGTCGCCGCCGGCGCCATGCTCTCCGGTATTTCCAGGGCCAGTTCCAAGCGCAGGGCGGAAAGCAGGGCCAGGGGATGGAAGAGGACGCGTTCCTCCCGGCCTTTGAAGGCCAGGCGCAAGCTCCCGGCCACCTGGCCTTCCGGGGTTGCCAGTCGTAATTTTTCCATTGTGATTTCGGCGTTGTTCTGGATGAACTCGGGCAGGGTCTCCACCAGGGTCTGGGCGGTGCGGCCGGAGATTTCCTCGCCCGCCCGGGGCGCCAGGCTGAGCAGACGGCTGCCCGCGCTCCGGGGCAGATTGCGCCAGGCGGCCGCCAGTTCGCCGGGGCCGTATGGTTGCCCGCCGGTGATCAGTTCGGCCAGGCGGCCGGTTAATTCTCCGCTCAGCAGGCCATTTTCCTCCTCGCGGGCGGTGATTGCCAGATGGAGATCCCGCACTCGGCAATCGCGCTCCCCCTGTCGCCAGGCCAGATCGAGAATCTGTAATTCTCCGTTCATCCGGGCCGGTTTACGGTTGATTTTCATCCGGCCGGAGAGGCCGATCCGTTTTTGGGCGGCCGGATCAAGAGGGGCCAGGGCAAAGGTGATCACGATGTCGCCTTGGAGGGTGACCAGGGTGTCGGCGGTCAGTTGCCATTGCTCGCCGCCGGCCCCCAAGGAACGCGGGTCGAGCACGGAATGGACGGCGATCAGCAGGGGTTCGCGTCGCCACTTTTGGCCCGGCAGGCGGCCGATAATCAGCGGCCCGTGCTTTATTTCATGCCGCACCGGCAGTCGCAACCAGCGGCGGTCGCTGTCGCCGCCGGTCAGCCGGGCGGGCAGGGCGATTTCGATTTCGCTGATCATTTGGGCGGCAAAGAGGCCGCGCTGGTAGTCAAGGAGATGGACGCGCACCGGCGCCTCGGCATTTTGCGCCGCCAGCGCCGCCCGCAGCCGCTCTTCGGTTTTGATTCCCACCCAGAGATTGGCCCCGAGCAGGGCCAGGGCGGTGGCCGCCACCGCCGCCGCGGCCAAGCGCAGATTCCTTCTCATGACAGTTCCCTGATGATTTCCCGGATTTGCCGCTCCCGCGCCTTGATGGAGGCGGTGAGCCGGAATTGAGTCAAGGCCCGCCGCAGATTGTGTTCCGGGCTTTCCGGCTTGAATTCCTCGCTGCGGGCCAGATAGGCGGTGAAAAAGCGCAGCCCCAGTTCAAAACTGATCAAATGGGCTGCCTCGTAAAAATAGGCGAAATCGCAGTAGGTCAAAAGCGGCCGCATCTCCGAGAGATAGCCGCGCAGCACCGCCCGGCAGAGATCAAGGTCAAAAACAGCCGCTTCCGGCGCGGCTTCTTCCGCCGCCCGGTTGCAGCAGGAACGGAGGCAGTCGCCCACATCGTATTGGGTCAGCCCCGGTTTGACCGTGTCGAGATCGATCATCGCCACCGCTTTCCCGCTTTGGCGGTCAAAGAGGATATTGCTGATCTTGGGGTCGCCGTGGATCACCCGTTCCGGCAGAATGCCCCGGGCCCGCGCCTGCTCCAGCAC
>DIKC01000093.1:0-2218 GCA_002421565.1 Desulfobulbaceae bacterium UBA5628
CCATTGGACGACGCCGCCGGAAGCGCTGTCAAACGGCCTGGCCAGGAGCCGCGGATCCTCACGTCAGCGCCTGCGCCGATCTCCACCCCCTTGACCGCGCCGATGGACATCAGCGCGCAGGCCAAGGCCGCGTCGAGCTTTTCAAACACCGGTTCGCCAAGGCCTGCCGGGCAGCCGGAGGCGAGGATCTCGACAATGCCGCCCAGGGTGTCGCCTTCCTTGCGCACCGTCTCGATGTGGCCGATCATTGTGGCGGCGGCTTCGTTGTCCGGGCAGAAGAGCGGGTTGTCGTTGATTTCGGCCAGATTGCGCTTGCCGGTGGTTATCCCGCCCAGGGCCACGGTGTAGGCTCTGACTGTGATGCCGTGCAGGGCGAGGAGTTTTTTGGCCACCGCTCCGGCGGCCACCCTGCCCGCGGTTTCCCGGGCCGAGGCCCGGCCGCCGCCCCGGTGATCGCGGATTCCGTACTTGGCGAGATAGGTGATGTCGCCATGCCCGGGCCGGAAGATATCCTTGAGGTTGTCGTAGGATTTGCTGTGGGCATCCTTGTTGAAGATGGCCAGGGCAATGGGGGTGCCGGTGGTTTTCCCCTCAAAGACGCCGGAGAGGATCTCCACCGCGTCCGGTTCCTTTCTGGGGCTCGCGGCAGGCCCGCCCTTGCCGGGCCGTCTGCGGTCAAGCTCCGCCTGGATATCCTGGGCGGTGAGCGGCAGCCCGGGGGGGCATCCGTCCAGGGTGGCGCCCACGGCCGTGCCGTGGGATTCGCCCCAGGTGGTTACGCGAAAAACAGAGCCAAAGGTATTTCCTGCCATTTCAACACCTAACAGAATATGGGGTCCTTGGGGAGCGAGGCTTCTACCTCGCGAAGAAACGCGTCGTCTCCCAGGGCCGTTTCAATGATATGCACGATTTCGCCCGCGGTTTTATTGCTGGTGTCCACGGCAAGGTGCGAACCTTTTTCATAGAGTGGATCCCGCTCGGCCAGCACCTGGGCCACCTCGACATAGAGATCCGAGTCGGTGAGCGTGGGCCGCTGCTCCGTGCTGTTTGCGTCCTCGGCCAGCCTGCGGCAGATGGTGTCGATATCCGCCGTGAGCCAGACGGTAAGGCCGGTCTGCCGCAGGAGGTTCCAGATATCCTGATGGAGGATCGCCCCGCCGCCGGTGGAGATGACCGCGTCCTTGCGGCAGACCATTTCGGCTAGCAGGTCGCGCTCCAGGAGGCGAAACTGCCCCCACCCGTGCTGGGCGACGATCTGCCGGATGGACTGCCCTGCCCTGGCCACGAGCATCTCGTCCATGTCGATGAAGTCGAGGTGCAGGTGCTCGGCCAGGGTCAGACCCACCAGGGTCTTGCCGGTGGCCCGGTACCCGGTCAGGATTATTTTTCTCCGTGGCGTGAACATATGGCAACTCTTCTTCCGGCCCAGGGCGAAGCGCTCGCGGATGCGCATCGAGCTGTAACGGTAACGTTATTAAACATATAGTGAATTTACGGGAAAGAGAGGGGGGGTGTCAAGCGCGGCCTCTGTTTCTTTTCCGTGATAGACCGCGAAGCAGGAAAAAGCACAAGGATTTTATCGGCTATTGCTCTTGGGATCCGGACAATGCGGAGATCGTATTTTCTGGTAATGTCTTGAAATACAAGGACATTGTAATTTTTTTCTGAAACAGGACAAAAAAGGTTTGACAGCGATTCATGCAAATGATAACTTTTATCAAAAGCGAGATGCTTGTCCTTACGAAATCCTTTTTTACTGGAGATATCTCATGGGTGAAAACTGCTGCGGTTGTTTACAGGTTGGTCAGAATGTTCCCGATTTTACCATGGAAACCTACGAGCCGACCGATTACGGGTTCGGCACCACTTCCCTGGAAAAGCTGAAAAAGGCCGGCAAGTGGACCGTTTTGGTTTTCTATCCCGCTGATTTTACCTTTGTCTGCTCCACTGAATTGGGCGATTTGGCCGACGAGTACGACAATATCAGGGCAGCGGGCGGTGAGGTGCTCACGGTGAGCACCGACACCGTTTACACCCATCTCGCCTGGAAACGGGAAGAGAAATTTCTGGAAAACGCCAAATACTCCATGGCCGCCGACCCCACCGGCGCCGTGGCCAAGTTGTTCGGAGTCTATGACTACACCACGGGGCTTGCCCTGCGCGGCACCTTTATCATCAGCCCGGAGGGCAAGCTGGTTGCCTCCGAGGTGAATTTTTA
>DIKC01000093.1:2244-2873 GCA_002421565.1 Desulfobulbaceae bacterium UBA5628
GGCCAGCGTCTATGTGGCCGCCCATCCCGCCGAGGCGTGCCCGGCCCGCTGGGAAGCAGGCGACAAGACCCTGACCCCCGGCCCGAAACTGGTGGGGCATGTGTACGACGCCTTAAAGTAATCCCGTCGCAATCGCGGGTCGCACGATTGCGCAAACACGGAACACCCTCTCCTCCGCTGCAGTCTCAGCACTGGAGGAGAGTTGCTTTCTTCCTCTCCTCCCCTTGAAGCCCCCTTTCCCCCCTCCCTGGGAAAGGGGGCTTTCTTTTGCCGCTGACTTCAGGGGGTATTATTCCCGTGCATCCCTGTCCAGAGGCCCAGGAAAAAATGGCGGGCATTGGCGCCCAGCGAACGGGTCCGGTAGCCGCCTTCCTGCACGATCAGCGTGGGCAACCCCAGGTTGCCGAGCATCCGGCCGTTTTTCTCAAAATCAGCGGCCATGAGCGACCAGGTGCCGGTGGGGTCTTTTTTGGCCGGGTCAAGCCCCAGCGCCACCACGAGAAAATGCGGCTTAAAGGCGCGGATCCGCTTGAGCGCCCGGGCAAGCACCGGCCGGTAGCCCGAGCCCTCCAGCGTTTCCGGTAATGGATAGTTGCGATTGAATCCCCTCCCCGCCCCCTCCCCCACCT
>DIKC01000086.1 GCA_002421565.1 Desulfobulbaceae bacterium UBA5628
GATCAAGGAAGCCGCCCGCAAGCGCGGTGAAAAATCCATGGCGCTGCGTTTGGCCAATGAGCTGATGGAGGCCACCGAAGGCCGTGGCGGCGCCATGAAAAAGCGTGACGAAGTTCGCCGCATGGCCGAGGCCAACAAGGCCTTTGCCCATTACCGCTGGTAAAATAAGGAGTGACTGGCCCCCTTCCTTTGGTTGACAAAAGAAAACGGGCAGGGTAAATACTCCACTCCTTACGGGGCGGGGTCATAGTGCCCTGGTACCGGGAGGAAGGAGGAGCAGTGGTGAGTGGCGATCTGGCGCAATTGCGCAACATAGGCATCATGGCCCATATTGATGCGGGGAAGACCACCACCACCGAACGGATCCTTTTTTATACCGGTCGTTCCCATAAAATGGGCGAAGTCCATGACGGCAACGCGATCATGGACTGGATGGAGCAGGAACAGGAGCGCGGCATAACCATTACTTCGGCCGCCACCACCTGCCAGTGGAAGGGACATAGCATCAACATCATCGATACCCCCGGGCATGTCGACTTCACCGTTGAGGTTGAGCGTTGCCTGCGGGTGCTGGATGGCGCGGTGGCCATCTTTTGCGCGGTGGGCGGGGTTGAGCCCCAGTCGGAAACGGTCTGGCGGCAGGCGGATAAATACCGGGTTCCCCGGATCGCCTACGTCAACAAGATGGATCGGGTCGGGGCCGATTTCGAGCGCTGCCTGGCCATGATGAGCGAGCGGCTCCAGGCCGTGCCTCTGGCGGTACAGTTGCCCTTGGGCAGCGAAGAGAATTTTCAGGGCATCATCGATCTCGTGGGCGAGAAGGTGGTGCTCTTTGAGGAAGGATCACAAGGCGCGACGGTGATTGAAAAGTCGTGGCCGGAAGAACTTTCCGAACATCTGATAGAAGAGTCCGCGGCCGCACGAATGGCCCTGATCGAGAAGTTGGCCGACTTCGATGATCAGGTCATGGAAAAGTTCCTGAACGAAGAAACGTTCACTGTTGCCGAGTTGCAACGGGCGATCAGAACCGCGACCCTTAAATTGCAGGCAGTGCCGGTATTATGCGGCAGCTCCTTCAAGAATAAAGGGGTGCAGCCGTTGCTGGACGCGGTGCTGGCCTATTTGCCCTCGCCTTTGGATCTGCCGCCGGTGGAAGGGGTCGATCAGGACGGGGCAGTGGTGGCCCGCCGCCCCGAAGACCGGGAAAAACTGGCGGCCCTGGCGTTTAAGCTGACCTCCGACCCCTTTGTCGACAACCTTGCTTATGTGCGGGTTTATTCAGGGGTACTCAAGGTCGGCGGCAAGATATACAATCCGGTCAAGCGCAAGCAGGAAAAGATCGGCCGGATGATGCGGATGCACTCCAACAAGCGGGAAGAGATCAAGGAGTTGCATGCCGGGGACATCGGGGCGGTGGTCGGGCTCAAGTTCACCACCACCGGCGACACCCTGTGCGAGGCGGGAGATACTTTCCGGCTGGATATCATGGAGTTTCCCGAGCCGGTGATCAGCGTTGCCATCGAGCCCAAGGGCAAGGCCGACGAGGCCAAGCTCAAGGAGACCCTGGCCAAGATTGCGATTGAGGATCCTTCCTTCAAGGTAAGGATCGACCCGGATACCGGCCAGACCCTGATTTCCGGGATGGGTGAGCTACACTTGGAGATTATTGTCGATCGCCTGGTGCGGGAATTCAAGGTCGGGGCCAATGTCGGCCGCCCCCAGGTGGCCTACAAGGAAAGTATTACCGGCCCGGCCAGGGCCGAGGCCAAGTTTGAGCATCCCACCGCGGGCGGCAAAGGCCAATACGGGCATGTAATTCTGGAGTTCGCTCCCCTGCCCCGTGGTACGGGATTTGAGTTTGCCAGCAAGATCGGCGCCGAGGTTATTCCCCCGGCGCTGGTGCCGGCGATCCGCAAGGCGGTGGAAGACGGAATGTCTTCCGGGGTGTTGCTGGGATTTCCGGTGATTGACCTAGCCGTCAGTCTGGTGGGCGGTTCCTGGCATGAAACCGATTCCAGCGAACAATCCTTCGGAGTGGCGGCCGGAATGGCCTGCCGCCAAGGATTGCTGGAGGCCGGTTCCGAATTGCTGGAGCCGGTGATGGCGGTGGAAGTGCTGGTGCCGGAGCAGTTTTTGGGCGAGGTGATCGCCGACATGAACGGCCGGCGGGCAAGGATCGTCGGGACCGAAAGCCGGCCCGGCGGTTTGCAGGCGGTGCAGTGTCAGGCGCCACTGGCGGCGATGTTCGGTTATTCCACCGATCTCCGCTCCGCCACCCAGGGCCGGGCCAGTTATACCATGCAGTTTTTGCAATACGATAAAGTGCCGGACCAGATCGCCGAGCAGATCATCAGGCGGGTTCGGGGATTGCTATAGACCAGAGCATTCAGGAGAGGACCGATGGCAAAGGAAAAATTTGAACGGAAGAAGCCGCATGTAAATATCGGCACGATCGGCCATATCGACCACGGCAAGACCACCTTGACGTCGGCGATCACCCGGGTTTTGTCGACCAAGGGGTTGGCCAACGCGACCGCCTTTGATCAGATCGACAAGGCTCCGGAGGAAAAGGAGCGCGGGATCACTATTGCCACGGCCCACGTTGAATACGAGTCGGAAAAGCGCCATTACGCCCATGTGGACTGCCCGGGCCATGCCGACTACATCAAGAACATGATCAC
>DIKC01000036.1 GCA_002421565.1 Desulfobulbaceae bacterium UBA5628
TTGAACGGCTTGATGATTGCCTCGACTTTTTTCATGCCCGATCCTCCTTGCCGGTCTAAACATTTTCGCCAATCCCTACGCAGGCTGTGCTACAATCCTGCTCCTGCCGGAGTAACTAAAACAAGAAACATGCCAGACCAGACAAGACCACTTTGTCATTCTGGCAACATTTTGTTTTTACGAGACAAATAAGTGAAAAACGAGCTCCGGGACCAAAACCAAGAGGAACCAAACATTACATTTTTGTGGCAAATTGTCGATCCTGGCAAAAAAGAAGCGACAAAATTGTAAGGTATGTTATGCCGCTTTTTCAGTTAGACCAGAGCCTCATTTTTCCGCCACCGGAACTGGCCGAGCCGGACGGCCTGCTGGCAATCGGCGGCGACCTTTCCCAGGAACGGCTGCTGCTGGCCTACCGGCAGGGTATTTTCCCCTGGTATTCCCCCGGCCAGCCCATTCTCTGGTGGGCGCCCTCGCCCCGCCTGGTGCTCTTGCCGGCGGAAATCCACATCAGCCGCCGCCTTGCCCGCAAAATCCGCCAGGGACTCTTTACGGTGAGCAGCGACAACGCCTTTGACGAGGTGGTTGCCGAATGCGCCCGCATCCGGCTGGAACAAGGGGAAGGAACCTGGATCGATGAAGCGATGAGGGAGGCTTACGGCCGCCTGCACCAAATGGGGTACGCCCATTCCGTGGAATGCCGACGGCAAGGAAAGTTGGTGGGGGGATTGTATGGGGTGGCGCTGGGAAGGGTCTTTTTCGGGGAATCGATGTTCAGCCGGGAGCCGGACGCCTCTAAAGTCGCCCTTGTCCATCTGGCCGGGAAGTTGCAAGCAACAGGCTACCATCTGATCGACTGCCAGATGGCCACCGCCCATCTGGAGCGGCTCGGCGCCCGTCTCCTGCCGGGCCGGGAATTTTACCGGATAGTGGCGCGGGAAACTCGGGACGCGGCAAGCTGGGAGTGGTGAGCCTACCAGCCCCAGAGCAGCCCGCGGGAAACCCAGCCGCTCAGGCCGTTTTCGTGGCGCACCTTTACCCAGCCCTGCCCTCGCTCCAGGGTCTGCAAGACCACCCCGTACTTGGCCTTGCCCACGATGCCGGCCTTGGTGCTGGGGGATTTACGGATATTGACCACCTTGGCCTTGACGATCAGATGCGGTTTTTTCGCCACCAGCGGCCGGTAAATCCACCCCTCGTCGTTTTCAAAATCCCGCACCTTAAGCCAATTCCCCTGGCGGCTGACTACCTGCAGGGGATAGCCCTTACCCAGTTCCCAGAGGATAGCATACTTGGTGCCCGGCCCGGAACGCATATTCACCTTGGGCCGGTCGATGCTGACCATCTCCTGGGCGGCAACCGGCGCTGCCGACAAGCACAGGGATAGCAGCAGAAACGGCAAAACAAGGAATATTTTTTTAAATACGGTCATTGATCCATCAAGAGGTTTTATTTACGGCCGAGGGCAGCTTTTATTCGACAGCAGAGGATGGGGGGGGTTGCCTGGCATAATCGACCAGATGATGAAGGATACCATACTGAACAGCTTATTCAAGCAAAGAAGGCCGGGAGAGGTATTTCCGCAACACCGCCCGGCTTTCCGGCGAGTCCCAAGGAAGCGCGCCGATAAATTTTTCCCGGAGAATCCCCTGCTGGTCGATAATGTAGGTTTCCGGCACTCCGGTCAGGCCATAAACCTGGGCCGCCAGACCGTCGGGATCGACCGTGACCGGAAAGGTGGCCCCGATCCGGCCGGCCATGTACTTGGCCCTGCCGGGATCGTCGTTGTAGAGCACGGTCAGGATGACGAATTGATCCTCCGGCAACGCGGCGTGGAGTCTCTGGATGGCGGGCAGTTCTTCCCGGCAGGATGGGCACCAGGTGGCCCAGAAATGGAGGAACACCACCTTGCCCTTGAGTTCGGCCAGGGTCCAAGTTTTTCCCTGGATTTCCATCAGGGTAAAATCCGGGGCCGGGCTATTGATCCGGGCGGCGTCCAATCGCGGTTTCGGCCCGCAACCGGCCAGCATGAAAATCAAGCTGAACAGCCCCAGCCAAACGCATAATCTTTTCATCATTGATCTTCTCCTGAAATCATTGCGGGTATTGAGCCGCGAGTTCCGCTTCCACCAACTGCTGTAACTCCTGGTAGCCGAAATTCACCAGCGGCTTGCCGTTGACGAAAAACCCCGGGGTTTTGCTAACCTTGAGGGTTCGGGCATCGGCAAGATCTTGGTCGATGATGCGCTGAATCGCGGGATCATCCATGTCCGTTCTGATTTTTTCCTGATCCAGGCCGGCCATGGGCAGGAAGCGCCAGGCCAATTGCGGTTGCGGGTTGTGATGGCTCGCCCAGTAGGGCTGGCTCTGGTACAGAATATCCAGAGTCTCCCAATATTTCCCCTGTTTTTTCGCTGCTTCCAGAATTTTGACGAAATGGTCGGCTCCGTCATGAAACGGGGCGTAGCGGATAATCAGTTTGATCCGGCCGGGGTTGTCCGCCATCATTTTTTTCACGAAGGGCGAAAAGGCGGCGCAGGTTTCACAGGCCGGATCCATAAATTCCACCAGATAGACCTTGGCTTCGGGAGCGCCCAGGATCGGCGAATGGGGGCGGACAAAAAGCTCCGCCTGCTCCTGGGCCAGAAAACCGAGTTTTTGCGTCCGCTGGCTCTGGTAAAGATAGGCGCCAAGGACAAAAAGCATGATCAGTAAAATTCCTGAAAAAATAACAAGATATTGTTTCTTCATCGGACAAGCCTCCGGTTTAGAATCAGCAGCAGCACCAGAATGATGCTGAAGGCAAGGAAAGAGAGCATGGGAATGGTCAAGAAGCCGAACAGATCAATGTACTTCTCGGTGCAGGAAATTCCCTGGCTACAAGGCCGGATGCTTTCCGGGATCACCCCGTAAACCAGGAGATTGTGGTAGAGGGCGACGAGCCAGCCGGCCCCGGCCAGAGGCAGGGCATAGCGCACCACGCTTTTGTCGAAGCAAAAAAGAGCGGTGGTGAAAACAAACACTAGGGGAAAAAGAAATATCCGCTGGTACCAGCAGAGCAGACAGGGAGCAAATTGCATTATCTCGCTGAAAAAAAGACTTCCCAGTGATGATGCGAGGGCAAGCAGCCAGGCCATAAACAAAATGGTCCAACCAGGATTGGTGCTGTTGTCGGAACGAGGCATTGGGGCCATCTCCCAGAGGGTTGCGACAGTGAATGAAGGATTATGCAGGGGTTACGGGAAATCAGGCGCGTTCGGGCGGGTAATCGATGTGGCGGAGAAAGGCGGCCAAGGGCCGAGGGAGAAGGGGAGCAAACGGGGGAGCGCCCAAATGGGGCGGGGAGGCAAAATCAGCCAGACGGGCAGGGAGCAGGGTCAGACAAAAGAAGCAAGGGCAATCCTGCCCTTGACAGGGCGCGGCGGGCGGTTCTTCTGCGGGACCAAAGGGTAAACAGCAGGAACCTACGGTATCGGGCTGGCTGCATACCGGAGCCGCGAGGCTGTTGCCGCCTGAGAAGAAAACCGCCAGAAACAGGCCGGCAAGGGCAACGGCCGGGAGCAACAGGCGGTAGGGAGACTTATCTTTGGTAATCATGGCTCCGCTAACATAAACAGGATTATTCACGGCCAGCGGCCGCCGGGGCCGGGGCGACAACTCCGCCGCCCACCGGCACCCCACCCACCTCCAGGGAAATCGCCCCGAACTTGCAGGCCTGATTCATACATGCCAAACAGGTAATGCACTCGCCATCATCCGGCGATTCGTTGAATTTTACCCCCATCGGGCAAACCGGATGACACGCCTTGCAGTTGGTGCAACGACTGGCGTCCAGCCGCAGCTTGACCAATCGGGCATTTTTGAACAGGGCGTAAAAGGCGCCCAGAGGGCAGCTGGTTCGGCAGAAGGGGCGGCTAGCATAAATCGACCAGACAATAAAAGCCAGCATAATGAACAGTTTGTTCAGAAAAAGAAGGCCCACCGATTGCCGCAGGCCGGGTTGCAGCAGGAGCAGCGGGATGCCCGCCTCCAGGGTGCCGGCCGGGCAGATATATTTGCAGAACCAGGGCGAGCCGGCCCCGAATTCGTCCACCACCAGCAACGGCAGCAGAATCACGAAAAAGGCGAGAAAGCCGTATTTGAGATAACGCAAGCCCCGCGGCACCCCGAATTTGCGGGAAGGAATCTTGTGGAGCAATTCCTGGAACAGGCCGAAGGGGCAGAGCCAGCCGCAGATCAGACGGCCGAACATCGCCCCCAGCACCCCCATCCCGCCGACCACGTAAAGGCCGAAATAGTACTGGCCGCTATCCAGGGAGAAGCGGAGGGAACCGAGCAGTTGCTGGAGAGAGCCAAGGGCACAGGAGGTGGTGGCGGCCGGACAGGAATAGCAGTTGAGGCCGGGGGCGCAAAGCACCTTGAGCGGCCCCTGGTAAAGGGGGGCGCCGGTGACGAGAAAATTCCAGGAACCGTTGCTCAGCAAGGTGAAGATCACCTGCACCCATTTGCGGATCGTTTCCACTGCTCACCCGATCCCGATGCAACTGAAACAGATCCGGATCGCCTGTTCCAGCACCCGTTGCGGTTCGCCGCCGGCAATTCCAATCAGCCAGAGAAGCAAAAATACCAGCAGCACCAGCAAGGGTTTGCGGGCCGGTCGTTGGCGCGGTGGTTTGCGGCTCATGGGGTTTCTCCCCCGCCCCCTTCCACCTGCTCGGCAAATTCCTCGTCCACCTGATCTTGGTTACCCAGGTTGTAGGCGATGATGTTCTTGAGATGGAAGAAACTGTCGAGATCAATGGCAAAGAAGCGCAGGGCCAGGGAGTCCTTCTTAACCCGCACCACCTCGCCCTTCATGTCGAGATGGACCCGGCTGGTGGAGCCGGTGAGGTAGAGATCCACATCGCACTGCTCGCCGATCCGGTGACCGGTCACCCCGGCCACCGAAACTCCCTTGAGGCTGAGATCGTTGGTTTCGCACTGCTCGTAGTGCTTGTCCGGGAAGCGGAGGGTGACCGTGGCCTTGAACGGCACCCGGCTGCTCTTGCGGCGATTGGAGGAAAGCATGGCGGCCTCTTGCGGTTAAATTTAACGAAGGGCGAGAAAACCTTCCCGTTCCAGCAGGGTACCGGGGTTGAGCAACGGAACGCTGCTGTCGTCATCCATGATTCCCAGACCGGCGATGTCGCCGTTGCGGCCGACCTGAAAACGGGAGAGCATCAGGTTGGCCGGCTCGGAGACCGAGCAGATGATGGTGCCATGCCAGTTGCCGGCGGTGATCACCAACAGATGATCGGCCCCTTCCTCCGGCCCCAGGGGCAGTCCCACCCCGTGCGGGACCATCAGGGGCAGCGACATCTTACGCAAACGAACGCTGCCCATTTCCTTCAAGGCCCCTTGGAAGCGGCCGGCCAGTCGCCCCCAAAAGGAGGTGAAATCCTTGAGCGGCACCAGATTGTTCTTGATATATGAACGCCGCCGGGCCGGTTTGACCTTTTCCAGGAGGGCGATATGCTCCACCGCCACGGCCATCGGCATCCCGCTTAGGGAAAAGGGCTGAAAAAGGGTGCCGGGCTTGGGATTATATTCTCGCACCAAGGTGCTGCCGGTTTTAATCGCGGCTTTGGGCGGCGCTTCCAAAGGGGGAGGGGGTGGCGAGGCCTCCGGGGGTGGTTCCGAAGACGGTTCCGGGGCGGGCTCCCGGACGGGTTCAGGCAGCGGATTTTCAGGCGGAGCGGCGGCCGGTGGCGCGCTGGACGTTTCCTCAGGCAACACTTCTTTTTTGACCGTCGCCGAAACTTCCGCCGGCGCCGACGCGCCGCTTCCCCCCTTTTCGGCCTTTATTTTCTCCTTCAAAATATTGAAACGGCCGTAAATCCGGTTGCAGAGGATGGCCTCCCGTTCCGGATCGAACTTGCCCTCTTCGTAGATATTGACCACATGGGCCATCGCTTCCTTGAGAAAATCAATGAACAGCGGGTCGGGCACGGTTTCCCGTTTTTTGAGATACTGGATCACCGCCTCGGCCATTCCCAAAATGGCGAGGGTGTGCTTACGGGTGTTGAAGCGTTGCTTGAGGCAGGCGAACGACGCCTCCAGCGGCTCGATCCGCCGGGGCGGCAGCCGCCAGTCCTGGGCCAGAATTTCGGCCTTCAAAGTCCTGATCGATTCATCAATGGAAAAATTCATGCCCCCTCCGGCATTGCTTTCCCGCCCCAAATAAGGCGTTTCCTAATCGTGCTGATCGGGTAGAATGGTAACATATTTATTCTTCAACCCGAGGGAATTTTTCATGCTCGCTTTGATCTTGCCGGGAGCCGCCCTGGTGCTGGGGGCGGTGGTCGGCAGCTTTCTCAACGTGGTGATCGTCCGCTTGCCCCAGGAAGGCAAATCCATTGCCTGGCCCGCCTCCCATTGTCCCCGTTGCCAGGCCCCTATCCGCTGGTACGACAACCTGCCGCTGGTCAGCTTTATTCTCCTCGGCCGCCGCTGCCGGGCCTGCCGCCAGCCCATTTCCTGGCGCTATCCCCTGGTCGAACTGCTGATGGCCCTGCTCTCCCTGGCCCTCTTCCATCGCTTCGGCCTTACCCCCGCCTTTGGGGTCTATTTTATCTTCTGCGCCGCCCTGCTCGCCATCTTTTTCATTGATTACGACCACCAGATCATCCCGGACCTAATCAGCCTGCCCGGCATCCCTCTCGGCTTTGCCGCCGCCTTTTTCCTCCCTCAACTGAGCTGGCAGGCTTCCGGGCTGGGGATTCTCCTGGGCGGCGGCACCTTCTATCTGGTGGCCCTGGGTTATTATCTGGTCACCAAACGGGAAGGGATGGGCGGCGGCGACATCAAGCTGCTGGCCATGCTCGGGGCCTTTCTCGGCTGGCAGGCATTGCCCTTCACCATCCTCGCCAGTTCAGTGCTCGGCCTGATCGCCGGGATCGGGGCCATGCTCCGCCAGGGCAAAGGGGGGCAGAGCGTGATTCCCTACGGCCCCTTTCTAATCGTCGCCGCCTGGCTCTGGCTCTTTTTCCCCGGCCAGATCATCATCCTTTATCTCTATCTTTTCCGCTGATCGTCCCTGCCTACCGGCTACCGCCGATTTTTTTAAGATAGACCTGGAGAATGGCCACTGCCGCCGGGGTGATCCCGGAAATGCGGGCCGCCTGCCCCAAAGTCAGGGGCCGGATCCGGCCCAGCTTTTCCTGAACCTCGGCCGAGAGCCCGGCCAGACCGGCATAATCGAGCTCATCCGGCAGCCGCAGGGATTCCAGCTTGCGAAAACGGGCCACCTGTTCCTCCTGACGGGCGAGATAACCGGCATATTTGACCTCGATTTCCACCTCTTCGGCCACGGTGGCCGGAATTGACGGAGCCGGGCCGCCTCCGCCCGCCTCCGTCAGTTCCGCCAACCGGGCCAGGTTGATTTCCGGCCGCCGGAGCAATTCGGCCAAGGTCGCCGCCTGTTTGAGCGGGGCGCTACCGATGGCGGCCAGACGGCTATCCAGTTCCGGAGACGGCTTGATCCGCTCCTGGTGGAGGCGGGTCAGGGCCTCGTCCAGGGTCTGGCGACGGGCGCTGAAGGCGGCGTAATCATCGTCGCCGAGCAAGCCGATCCGGCGACCGATTTCGCACAGCCGCCGATCGGCGTTGTCCTCCCGCAACAGCAGCCGGTATTCGGCCCGGGAGGTGAAGAGCCGGTACGGCTCCTTGGTGCCCTTGGTCACCAGATCGTCGATCAACACCCCGATATAAGCCTGGGAGCGGTCTAGGATCAACGGCTCTTCCTCCCGGCCGTGACGGACCGCGTTGATCCCGGCGATCAATCCCTGGGCCGCCGCCTCCTCGTAACCGGAGGTGCCGTTGATCTGACCGGCCAGGAAGAGCCCGGCCACTTTCTTGGTTTCGAGCGACGGCTTCAGCTCCAGGGGATCGACGTAATCATATTCAATGGCATAGCCGGGCCGGATGATCTTGACCCGTTCCAGGCCGGGAATACTCCGCAGCATCGCCTCCTGGACATCGGCCGGCAGACTGGTGGGCAGGCCGTTGGGATAGATTTCCGTGGTCTCCAGCCCCTCCGGCTCCAAAAAAACCTGATGCCGCTCCTTGTCCGGGAAACGCATCACCTTGTCTTCGATCGAGGGGCAGTAACGCGCCCCTACCCCTTGGATAATCCCGGCGTACAAGGGCGAACGGTCGGTGCCGGCCCGGATGATCTCGTGGGTGCGGAGATTGGTATAGGTGACAAAGCAGGGCAGTTGCGGCAATTCCGGCCGCCGGCCGAGGTTGCGAAAGGAAAAGAGGCGGGGCGGCTCGTCGCCGGGCTGCTTTTCCAGACCGCGGTAATCGATGGTGGTTCCGGCCAGGCGAGGGGTGGTGCCGGTTTTCATCCGGCCCATGACCAATCCCAGTTCCCGCAGTTGGCGGGGCAGGGCCAGGGAGGGGGCGTCCCCCATCCGGCCGGCCGGAAACTGCTTGAGGCCGATATGGATCAAACCGTTTAAAAAGGTGCCGGTGGTAATCACCACCGCTTTGGCTCCCAGTTCTTCATCCAGGGAGGTGACCACCCCCGCCACCCGGCCCTCTTTGATCAGCAGCCGGTCAACCGTGGCCTGGCGGACGTCGAGATTTTCCTGTTGCTCCAGCACCGTTTTCAGCCGTAGCCGGTAACGGAGCCGATCGGCCTGGGCCCGGGAGGAACGCACCGCCGGCCCCTTGCTGGTATTGAGCTGGCGGAACTGAATGCCGGTGGCGTCGATGTTTCTCGCCATCTCGCCGCCCAAGGCGTCGATTTCCTTGACCAGATGCCCCTTGGCCAGTCCGCCCACCGCCGGGTTGCAACTCAGCGCCCCGATGGTGTCGGCGTTCATCACCAATACCGCCGTCCGGCAGCCCATCCGAGCGGCGGCCAAGGCCGCCTCGCAGCCGGCATGGCCCGCCCCGACCACGATCACATCGTAATCCTGCATCTATTTGCCGCCACCGTGGCCGCTGTTTTCCGGCAGACCCGCGGCCGCGGCCCGCTTGCCAAAGCGCCAAAGCGGGCGACGGGCCATCTGCCAGAAATCCGGGGTGAGCAGTACCGCCACGGTGTAAAGCTCCAGGCGGCCGGCCAGCATACAGAAGGCAAGCACCAGCTTGGCCAGGGGCGGCAGATCGCCGAAATGGGCGGCCGGGCCCACCAGATGGAGACCGGGGCCAATGTTGCTCAGGGTGGAAATTACCGCGGTGGTGCCGGTGAGGACATCCACCCCCAAGGCGGTAACCACCAGGCTGGCGATTACGAACACCACGAGATAAAGGGAAAAAAATCCGAGCACCGCGGCCATCACCTCCGGCCCCACCTTGACCTTGCCGAGTTTAATGGTGGCGACGTTGCGGGGATGAACCAAATTGCGAAGCTGCTGGCGGGCGAACTTGAAAAATAGCAATATCCGCACCGCCTTGATGCCACCACCGGTGGATCCGGCGCAGCCTCCCACCAGCATCAGGAGTACCAGCATCACCTGGGAAGCGGCTGGCCAAAGGTTGAAGTCGGCGGTGCCGAAGCCGGTGGTACTCTGGATCGAGACCACCTGAAAAGCGGCGCTGCGCAGGGCCTCGCCCACCCCCTCATAGGCCCCGTATCCCCAATTGAGGCCCGCGATCAGAATTACCGCCACCACCGTCATCCCCAGGTAGGCACGAAACTCCTCACTATGCCAATACTCCCCCAAATGTCCTCGGAAGGCCTGGTGATGGAGAGTAAAGCTGGTGGCGCCCAGGAACATGAAAACAATGATCACCATTTCCACATAACCCGAGTTGTAATAAGCCACGCTGGTGGAGTGGGGAGAAAAACCGCCGGTGGAAATGGTGGCGAAGGCATGGCAGACGGCGTTGAAAAAATCGACCCCACCCAGCATCAGGAGCATGATCAGGGCCAAATTGAAAAGCAGGTACACCCCCCAAAGAATACGGGCGGTGTCTTGAATCCGGGGGGTAAGCCGGTCCTTAGTGGGGCCGGTGGCCTCGGCCTGGAAAAGCTGCATGCCGCCGACCCCCAGCAGCGGCAGAATGGCGAGCGAGAGGACGATGATCCCCATCCCGCCCAAAAACTGGGTGGTGGCCCGCCAGAAAAGGACGCTCTTGGGTAGCAGTTCTATTTGGGGGAGGATGGTGGAACCGGTGGTGGTGAAGCCGGACATGGACTCGAAAAAGCAGTCGATAAAGGCAGGCACCACCCCGGAAAAATAAAACGGCAGCGCCCCGAGCAGGGAGAGGCCGAGCCAGCTTAAGACCACGATCGCAAAGCCGTCCCGGTGGCCGAGATCGCTTTCCGCCCGAAAAAGGGCGACCAGCAACAACCCCACTCCGGCCCCGATCAGGGCGCAACGGACAAAAGCCGCCGCCATGCCGTCGTCGTAATAGATGCTGAAGGGAATCGGCAGCAGTAGAAAGAGCGAGGTAAGCACCAGCAATTTGCCGAAGATATTGAGAACGCCGCCGGTATGCATAGTTGTCCGCCTGCTTGCGACCTATTTATCGAACAGGGATTCCACCCCGGCCACCGCGTCCTTGGTGAAGAAAATCACCAGGATATCGTCGGGCTGGAGCAGGGTGTCGCCGGAGGGGATCAACGCTTGGCCGTTGCGCATGATCGCCCCCACCACCGCTCCAATCGGGAAGGAAAGATGCTTGAGGGGCAGATCGACGAATTGGTCCCTGTCCGGCACCTTGAGTTCGATCACCTCGGCGTCGCCGCCCAGGAGCGAGACAACATTGACGATCTTGCCGCCGCCCCGGACATGGCGGAGAATCAGGTTGGCCGCCACCTGCCGGGGACTGAGCGGGACATCGATCCCCAATTTTCCGAGCATGGGGATAAAGGCGGGATTGGAAAGCAGGGTAATACATTTTTTGGCCCCGTGGTGCTTGGCCAGAAGGCTGGAGAGGATGTTGGTGGTGTCGCTGCTGGTCACCGCGATCACCAGATCGGCCTGATCGATCCCCTCCTCCAACAGGTCGTGGGCGTCAAGGCCGTCGCTGTTGAGGACAATGGCGTGATCCAGTTGCTCGGAAAGGATTTCACAAGTGGCGGGATTCTGTTCCACCAACCGCAGGTTCAGGTTCAATTTTTCCAGTTGCCGGGCCACCAGATAACCGATGGTGCCGCCGCCGATGATGAAGACCTGCCTGGGTAAATGGCTGGCGCTGCTGAAAAGGAGTTGCTCCACCGCCCGCACATCCTGCTTGCGGACCACCAGATAGAGCTTGTCGCCGGCCTCGACCCGGTCCTGGCCCCGGGGGATGATGGTCTGCTCGCCCCGAATGATCGCCACGATCACGAAATCGTAGACCCCTTGCAGGGCCTTGAGATCGGCCAGGGAGGAGCCGACGCAGGGCTGGCCTTCCCGCACCAGATAGCCGAGCATTTCCACCTGGCCGTTGCCGAATTCCGCCACCTCCAGGGCCTGGCTCATGGTGGTGAGGCGCATGATCTCCTCGGCCATGGCAAAATCAGGGCTGATCACCAGGTCGATGCCCAGGGTCTTTTCCATCCGGGAAGCGCCGTGGGCGTAAAAATCCTCGTTGCGAACCCGGGCGATCCTGGTCTTGACGTTGTACTGGCGGGAAATGATGCAGGCGATCAGATTGACCTCGTCGCTGTCGGTGACCGCGATGAAAAGATCGGTCTGGTCGATCCCCGCCTCTTCCAGCACCCGGGCCGAGGCGCCGCTACCGTGAATCGGCAGGATGTTCAACTCCCGCTCCAGGCGGCGGAGCTTCTTCTCGTCCTGATCGACGAGCACCACTTCCTGCCCCTCGCCGGAAAGCTTTTCGCTGAGATGCTGGCCGACCATGCCGGCCCCGACAATCATAATCCGCACCGGGAACCCTCCCTCATGCCCATCATCGTTACTTCTCCCACCAGATCAAGGCCCAGCGGGGCGGGGTGCGACGGCTCAATTGCCAATCATCCCCTGCCCGCACCAGGCGCTCATCCACATAATGCACCAGCCGATCATATTCCTTTGCGCTCAGATCGTCAAACATCCAGACATGGGACTGGATCGCCTCTTCCCGGGAACGATAGCGCCGGGTCGCCGCCAGGGTGATGAAATCAAGATGGGCGTGGATACCCAGGGAATAGAGCAGATTAAGGGTGATGATATAATCCGGCCCCGGCTCAAAGGGACGGCCGAGGGCGGCGAAAAGGTCGGGATCAAAGGGGCCGGCCCCCACCCGGTCGCTGAGGTAAACCGCCTTGGTGGCCCAGCGATCCATGCGGAGCAGGGCGGCGGCCAGATCGTCTACCGCCAGGGAACGGGAGGCGATCACCACCGTATGGGGCGCGATCCCGGCCGCCTCCCAGTCATCCTCCCAGGCGGCCTGGAGCGGCGCCAGATTGGTCAGACAGCGGCGGCTGCGTTCCTTTTCCAGCTCCGCCAGCATCGCCGGCGAGAAATCCACCGCCGTCACCCGCGCCACTTTTTCGGCCAAAGGCAGGGCCAGGGTGCCGGGGCCGCAACCCATGTCCAAGACGCTCCACTCCGGCTCGAGGCGAAGATGGGCCAGGAATTGTTCCACATAGGGCGAGTCGAGATTGCGGGCCGCGAAACCCTCGGCCCGCTGGTCCCAGTGCTCCCGCTTTTTGCGCTGCCACGACTTGCGGACACGGGCCTCCCGCCACATCTCGTTCCAGTCGATGTCCTGATACCGCATGGCGGGTGCCGCTTTCAGGCCGACGATCGGCGTTGCAAACGGTTGACGATGATGGTGAATTCGGCATCATCGCTGCGCATCCGGCGGGTGCTGACCGCGATCTCGAAATCCGCTTCGGCCAACTGGAGAAACCTGGGCAGGCTTTTACGGCGCACGTCATGGGCCAGATAGACCATTCCGCCCGGTGCCAGGTATTTCTTGAAAATTGTCAGCAGCGGCGAAAAGAACTCATCGCGGAAGAGAATTTCCGCCCCGATGATGAGATCAAAGGGCGGCAAATCCGGCGGCGGCTTGAGCCAATCGAGCATGAGATGCTCCACCCGTTCGCCCACCCCGCTGGCAGCGGCGCTGACCCGTTGAAAATCAA
>DIKC01000010.1 GCA_002421565.1 Desulfobulbaceae bacterium UBA5628
ATTCCATACGAAACGTCGAGGAGCCAAATTTTTTCAGAGCCTCCAAACTAATTAAGGCGGCTGCTTGCTGTCAAGAAGAAAATCAAGAAAAATGGGGGTCGGAGCTTTGCAGGGCCTGGATTACGGCCTGTAATTCATGGGAACCGGTCAGCTCCAGGAAGATTTCCTCCAGGTGGGCGGCCCCGGAACGGGCCTGGCCGCGCAACTCGTTGAGAGTGCCCAGGGCGGTGAGGCGGCCGTCGGTGATGATCGCGATCCGCCGGCACAGTTCCTCGGCCACCTCCAGGGAGTGGGTGGAAAGAAAGATGGTGCGGCCGGCGGCGGCATGCTGCTTGAAGATTTCCTTGACCAGGCGGGCGCTTTTGGGGTCCAGCCCGACCATCGGCTCGTCCACCACGATCAGCGGCGGCTCCAGCATGAAGGCAGCGGTGATCATCAGTTTCTGCCGCATCCCGTGGGAATAGCTTTCGATCAGGTGATCCTGGCGGGGGGCAAGGTCGAAGAGTTCCAGGTATTGTGGGACATTGCGGCGGAAAATCTCGGCCGGTAGGGTGTAAAGCCCGGCCATGAACTGGAGGAATTCCAGGCCGGTGAGTTTTTCATAAAGAAAGGGGCGATCCGGGATGTAGCCGGTTTCCTGCTTGCAGCGGGCGGTATCCCGCGCCAGGTCGCGGCCGTTGATCAGGACCGCGCCGTGGTCGGGCTTGAGCAGGCCGACCAGCATCTTGATGGTGGTGGTCTTGCCTGCCCCGTTGGGGCCGAGGAAACCGAATATTTCCCCCTTGCCGACGCTCAGGCTGAGATCATCCACCGCCGGCAGGCCGCCGAAGTTCTTGCTCAAGTGGCTGATGGTCAGTACCGGGGTTTCATCGGCCATTGTTCACTCCTCTTGGGTGCTGATTTGCAGTTGATTGAGCAGGGCGCCGATTCGCACCATCTCCTTGGTTTCGCCGACCACGAACCGGAGATGGGTGAGATCGGCGGGCAGTTGCTTGAAGGTGGGATCGACGCTGAGCCACTCCCGGTCGAGACAGACCTCGTTCCAGGCGTGATAATAAAAGGCGTTGTTGGTGAAATAGACCCCGGCCGCGATCCGGGTGGGCAGGCCCACGGCCCGAGCCAGGGCGGCGAAGAGAGCTGCGTGTTCGTTGCAGTCGCCGATTTTGTTGGCCAGCACCGTGCGGGCGTCGGGAATGCCCAGCACCGGCCGCTTTTCCAGGTTGTCGTAAACCCAGGCGGAGAGGGCGGCCAGCTTGTCCGGCCAGGTGGTAATCCCGGCCGTGATTTGGCGGGCCAGGGCGGTTATGGCCGGATCATCGCTCTGGATGTATGGGGTGGCCTGTAATTCCGCTTCCCGGCCGGAGCAGGGGATGGCCTGGGGATTGATGGTTTCTCGCCTGATGGTCAGCCAATTCCCGTCCCACTGCTGGCGGCCGCCGGCCAGATCGAAGATGCCCTCGGCCGGCAGTTGCAGACGATAGCGCATGGTAGGGCGCGTAGCCAGATCATCCGGCATCTTGCCGCTTAAAGGTACTGCTACCGCGGTCAGGATCTCCGGCCCGGCCGACGGAATATCGGTGGCCCGGAATTCCGGCTCGGCCAGAAAGACGAAACCGGCCGGCGACTCTTCCTTGATCACCTTGCCCTGCTCATCCAGCCAACTGTTGATCCGCACCCCGCTGAAACTTTCCGTAAAACGGTGGAGGTTGTGAATCCGGCCGTGGATCACCACCTTGTCCAGGCCCCGGTATTCCACCACCGTGTCCTGACCGGCCAGGGAAAGGGGATCGAAATAGGGGATTTTGATTTTCCGGCCCACCTCCGGCTCCTGGGCCAGGAGATAGGCGCGGCGGTTGGTGGCGAGATAGGGGGCGGCAGCCAGGATGATCCGGTCGTTGATCACCCCTTTGCCGCTGTCCAGGCTGAAAATCACCTCCCGGCCCTCAACTCTCCCCTTGGCTTCGGTGCGGTAAAGGGGCGAGGTCATGCGGAAATGGAAGTCGCGGAGGAGGGAGGCCGGGGTGAGGCGGGCGCTGACCTGGAGATGGATGGGGTGGATTTGCCCCAGGATATTGAGTCGCAGCAGGGCCTCCTGTTCGAGGAGAAAGAGGTCGTCGGCGGTTGGCGCCAGGCGGCTTTTGACGTAGCCGATCCGCTGGTTCTGGAAATAGACCCCGCTGAAGGAGGTTTCCCGGCTGCGGCTTAGGATTTCGCTTTCCCGCAACTCCAGCCGCTGGACCAGGATGTCGCGTTGGAAAAGGAGGGCCAGGAGAACCAGCCAGAGAAGCAGCACCAACAGGCGGGGAAGGTTCATGGCTCAGCCCACGATCCAGACCGCCACTTTTTCCGCCATCAGCAACAGGCGGTCGCTGACCCCCCGGAAGATCCCCTTGCTGACCTCGCTGCCCCGGCGGCCGATGACGATGGTGCCGAAGTCGTCTTGCAGGGCCTGGCGCAGAATTCGGCGCCCGGGGTCGAGGTCCCGGAAGGTCTGGAGCCAGAAGATCCGTTCGGCCGGAAAGCCGCTGTCGATCAGGAGTTGGCGGGGGGCGTGGAAAAGGCTGTCCGGCCGGGTCAGGTGGGTATCGCACCACCCCTTGTCCCAGCGGTCGTAGTATTCCTCGGGCGGGGCGGGCGGGCGGCCGGCCAGCATCGCCACCGAATGGAAGAGGGTAATTTCCGCCCGGGGATTGTCGCGGAGGATAAAGGCCAGGTGATCCACCGCCGCCAGGGAGTTGGGGGAGCCGTCCACCGGCACCAGGAAGCGGCGGGAATCAACCTCGCCGTCGATGATCCAGAGGGGCACGTCCCGGCATTTTTCAAAAAGATCGGCGGAAACACTGCCCATGATCAGCTCTTCCAGCTTGGAGGCGCCCCGGCGGCCGAGCAGCACCGCATCATAAAGACCGTGGCGGGCTTCGTGGAGGATGTCGGCCGATGCCCCGGCCCGGCTGGGACGGGCTTCGCTGCTGATCCGCTCGGCCGCGATTCCGGCCGCAATCAGCGATTCGGTCGCGGTCTGGAGGTATTCCCGGCGTTCGTTCAGGTTTTTGCGGGTGGCCGGCCCCAGCATGTTGAGGCGTTCGCTTTCCGCCATCCATTCGCTGCCCGCCGGCAGGCCGGAGGCGGGCACCACGGTCAGGAGATGGAAATGAATATCCGCCTGGCCGGGAAACAAGGCGGCGAGATAGTGCAGCGAGTGGCGGCTGTAGGGAGAGCCGTCAATCGCCACCAGGATTTTGCGGCTTGCCGGGGTGGGTGTTTCGGTCATACTATTCAAAATACCATTGCCGCCCCCAATACTCAATCCCGGATCAGTTGCTTTTGCTTTTGACATCGGCGGCCAAAGAGGGTATTTCTCCAGCGTTTGTGGTCTTTTTGAAGATAATTTCAGGCAAATTCAGGCAATGAGGAGCATGATGCGGGAGATACGGGTAGGTTTGATCGGATTCGGCACGGTGGGCAGCGGCACCGCCGAGGTGTTGCGGGTGCAGGCCGAGCGTTTGCAAAAGAAAACCGGGGCAACGATTCGCCTCCACCGGGTGGCGGACATAAGCCGCGACAGCCTGCCGCCGGAATTCGCCGGGGTGGAGCTGACCAAGGATGCCAACCGGGTGACCACCGCCGCCGACATCGACATTGTGGTGGAGCTGATCGGCGGCATCGAGCCGGCCAAGAGCTTCATTCTCAAGGCCATTGCCCACGGCAAGCATGTGGTCACCGCCAACAAGGCCCTGATTTCCCAGCACGGCCGGGAGATTTTCGAGGCGGCGGCGGCCAAAAATGTCGAGGTGGGTTTCGAGGCCAGTGTCGGCGGCGGCATTCCGGTGATCAAGGCCCTCAAGGAGGGATTGGTCGCCAACCGGATCGAATCGATCCTCGGGATCATGAACGGCACCGCCAACTACATTCTCAATAAAATGACCGACGAGGGGCTGGAGTTTGCCGCCGTCCTCAAGGAGGCCCAGGCCCTGGGCTATGCCGAGGCCGATCCCACCTACGACGTGGAAGGGATCGACACCGCCCACAAGCTGGTCATTTTGATGAGCATGGCCTACGGCACCCATGTCCGCCTCGATCAGGTGAGCACCGAGGGAATTAGCCGGATCGAGCCGATCGACATCGAGTTTGCCCGCGAGTTCGGCTACCGGATCAAGCTGCTGGCGATCAGCCATAACCACGGCGATCATATCGAGGCCCGGGTCCATCCGACCATGGTTCCGACCGGCCATCTCCTGGCCAATATCAGCGGCGCCTTCAATGCCATCCAGTTTACCGGCGACATGGTGCAGGATGTTTTGTTTTACGGGCCGGGAGCGGGCAAGATGCCCACCGGCAGCGCGGTGGCGGCGGATATCGTCGATATTGCCCGCAACCTGCTCCACGATTCGATCAATCGGGTGCCGAGCCTGGGTTATCTGCCCGCTTCCTTTAAGGAGATTTCCATTACCCCGCTGGAGAAAATCCGCTGCCCCTATTATTTCCGGGTTACGGTCAAGGAGAAGCCGGGGGTGCTTTCGACCATCAGCGGGATTCTCGGCAACCACGGGATCAGCATTCGCTCGGTGCTGCAAAAGGCGCGGGCGCGGCAGGGGATCGTGCCGGTGATGATGCGGGCCTACGAGGCGGAAGAGGCGGCGGTCAGCCGGGCCTTGGCGGAAATCGACGCCCTGGAGGTTTGCGCCGCCCCCACCGTCAAAATCAGGATCATGGACAATGACGAATAAGCCCGTGAAATATGTCATCCTGGTAGGCGACGGGATGGGCGATCTGCCGATTGCCGCCCTGGACGGCAAGACCCCCCTGGAGGCGGCCCCCACCCCGGTGATGGATTATCTGGCCGGCAACGGCGAGCTGTTCCGGCTCCGCACCGTGCCGCCCGGTTTCGCGCCGGGCAGCGACGTGGCCAATCTCTCTTTGCTGGGTTATCTGCCGAGCGAGTGCTATTCCGGCCGGGCGCCATTGGAAGCGGCGAGCATGGGGGTGGAATTGCCCGCCGATGCCATTGCCTTTCGCTGCAACTTGGTCACCCTGGAAGCAGGGCCGGGCGGCGCGCTTAAAATGGTGGATTACAGCGCCGGTCATATCGACACCGCCACGGCCGCCGTCCTGATCGAGCGGCTGGAGCGGGAACTGGGCAACGAGCAATGCCGCTTTTATCCGGGAGTGAGCTATCGCCATCTCCTGGTCTGGCGTCATCCATGCGCCGGTCTGGTCACCGCCCCGCCCCACGATCACAGCGGCCGGGATGTGGCCGCCCTCTGGCAGCGCTATCAGGCGGTGCCGAAGCTCGGGGAAGTGGTGCGCCGGGCCGGGGAGCTGCTGGCCGCGGCCCCGGAAAACCGGGAGCGGATCGCGGCCGGCCATAATCCGGCCAACGCCGTCTGGCTCTGGGGCGAGGGCAAACCCCCGGCCATGAAAACCCTGGGGGAACGGTTCGGGGTCAGCGGCGCTTTGATTTCAGCGGTTGATTTGCTCAAGGGGATCGGGGTTTACGCCGGAATGGAGATCATCAACGTAGCGGGCGCCACCGGCTATCTCGATACCAATTACGACGGCAAGGTGGCCGCCGCCTTGGACGCTTTGGATCGCCACGACCTGATTTTCGTCCATATCGAGGCCCCGGACGAGGTTTCTCATCAGGGCGATCTCGACAACAAGCTCAAGGCGATTGCCGATTTCGACCATCGGGTGGTCGGGCCGGTTTTGGAAGGCTTGCAGCGACGGGGCGACGATTTCCGGCTGGTGGTGACCATGGACCATTTCACCCCCCTGGCCACCCGCACCCACGCCGAGCAGCCGGTGCCGTTTCTGCTTTACGACTCTCGCCAGCATGTCCGCAAACCGGAAGATTGCCGGGGCTCATGCTGGCAGGAACCGTCATCCGGCGCCTATTGTGAGCGGCGGGCCGAGGAGGCGCCGCTGCTGGCCGACGGCCGCGAGTTCTTCAAGCTGATCCTGGGGCAGGGGTGATGGCCGGGGATGAATTCGCCCTGGTTCCGCCGGTGCATCGCTGCGCCTGCCGGGTCTTGTACGGCGACACCGACGCCGGCGGAGTCGTCTATTACGCCAATTACCTGCGTTTTTTCGAGACCGGCCGGACCGAGTTCATGCGCGATCTGGCCGTGCCCTACAGCGAGTTGGAAAAAGAAGGGGTGATCCTGCCGGTGGCCGACTGCCGCATCCGCTACAAGGCCTCGGCCCGCTACGACGATCTGTTGCTGATCGAAACCGCCCTGGCCGAACTCAAGCCGGTTTCCTGCCGTTTTCACTACCGGATCAGCCGCCGGGACGACGGCAAGCTGCTGGCCCTGGGCTACACGGTCAATGTCGCGGTGGATCGCCAAGGCAAACTGAGCAAGCTACCGGCCGAGTTGCGGCAACGCCTGCAAAGCCTGGAGGGCAAAACTTTTCCCGCCGTGCCTTGACTTTTCCGCTAAAAGGGGTATTATGCGCCGATGTGACGCGGGGTGGAGCAGTCCG
>DIKC01000132.1:0-896 GCA_002421565.1 Desulfobulbaceae bacterium UBA5628
AGGATGCGCCGGGGCGGGTCCTGGGGCTGGGCCGCCAAGAGATCGGCCAGCACCAGCGCCGCCTCCCAAAGCTTGACCCAAAAGGGAAAATTCTCTACCTCGGCAAAGGGGTCGCGGCCCTTGAGCAAAGGTTCCAGATCGGTGACCTGGAGTACCTGCAAGGGATAAGAACGGATGGTAAGCGGCGCCAAATCGGCCCGGTAGCGGAGACGCAACTCGCGCAGGGTTTTGGCAACGGCGGCTGACAGGACGGGAGAGGACATAAAAACGACCGGATTATTTGAGGATCGCGTTGAGATCTCGTTCCAGGGTGTCGTGATCGACGTAGCCATCGTAGCGTTTGCGGATCTTGCCGCTGCGATCCACCAGAAAAGAGGTGGGAATACCCATGACATTACCGAAATCGCGGGGGGCTCGGGCATCGCTCATCACCACCGGATAATTGATCTCCATGCTCTGAATAAAGGAAACCACCATCCGGCTGCCGCCCTCGTCGGTGGAAATGCCGACCACCGAAAACCCGTGAGCGCCATATTTTTCCTGCAACGCCACCAAGCTGGGAACTTCCTGGCGGCAGGGGGGGCACCAGGTGGCAAAGAAGTTGACCAGCAGGGTTTTGCCCTGCAAGGAATTACTATCGAGAACTTTTCCGTCCACCGCCGAGGGCAGCGAAAAACGCGGCATCTGGGCCGCATCCGAAGCACAGCCGCTGGCTACCAAGGCAAAGGCCATAACCGCGGCGGCAAAACTCAAACGCACATTCATCACAGAGTCCTCAAATAAGCTTAATTCATCGAAGGGGGGGAACGACTATACCAAGGCGGGCCTGAGAATGCAAAAGGATGTTGGCGGCGGCTCGAAACAGGATTTTTCTGGTGCGCCCGGCAGGACTCGAA
>DIKC01000132.1:901-10864 GCA_002421565.1 Desulfobulbaceae bacterium UBA5628
GTTGCTCTATCCTGCTGAGCTACGGGCGCCAAAGAAAAGGAGCAGCCCCGAACCATCGGGGCTGCTCCTGGGAATAATACCGGAAAAAATGAAACGGGAAAAGGGTTAGCTTTCCTTTTCCAGCTTGACGCTGATCGCCACCTTGTAAAGCAGGGTGAGGACAAAGAAGCCGGTGGCCCAGATCGCGGCGGTGACGCCGATCTCCGGCACGGTCGGGTAGTACTCGGTTACCTGCTCCAGCATGTTGGGGACAAAACCGCCCAGCACCAGCCCCAACCCCTTGTCGATCCACAGAGACAGGAAGATCAGGACGCAGGAAGCGGCCAGCAACCCGTCGGACTTCTTGGAACGGGAGACAAAAATCAAGGCGATGCCGACAATCCCCATTACCACCGAGGCGCGCATGAACGGCACCAGATTGTTGTAAACATGACCGTCATGGGAAAGGCCCCAGAAAAGGTATTCCAGGGTATGCATATGGCCCGGAATATTGCTGTAGAAACCGACGAAAAATTCGCAGGCCAGGAAGAAGAAATTGATGATCGCGGCGTAGCCGATGATGGTCACCAGTTTGTCCTTGGCCACTTGGCCAACCTTGAAGAAGGTGGTGCGCTCCATGATCAGAGCCACGACCAGCAACAGGGCCGGGCCGGCGGCAAAGGCCGAGGCCAGAAAGCGGGGGGCGAGAATGGCGGTAAGCCAGAAATGGCGCCCCGGCAAACCGCAGTACAAAAAGGCGGTGACGGTGTGAATGGAAACCGCCCAGGGGATCGAAAGCAGGATCAGCTTCTTTACCCAGCTTGAATACTTGACCCCCTTGTATTCGGCGTGAAGAACCGCCCAGCCGCAGACCACGTTCAAGAACAGGTAACCGTTCAAAACGATCATGTCCCAGAAAAGCATGGAGTTGGGGGTGGGATAGAGCATGACGTTCAAGGCCCGGATCGGCTGACCCAGGTCGGCCAGGATGAACATCAGGCACATGATCACCGCCGCGATCGCCATGAATTCGCCGAGGATGGTGATCCGGCCGAATTCCTTGTAGTTATGAAGATAATAAGGCAGCACCAGCATCAAGCCGCCGGCCGCCACCCCGACCAGAAAGGTGAATTGGGAGATATAGATGCCCCAAGTCACGTCTCGGCTCATGCCGGTAATGCCGAGGCCGTAGTTCCATTGCTGGGTGTAGAACATCCCCCCCATGCCCATGATGGCCAGGAGGAAGATCATCCAGGCCCAATATCCTTTACTCCCTGTTAATGCTTTTTCAATCATGATTGCTCACCTCAAATGATATAGAAGAGGGATGGATAAGTCCCCAGGGAGGGCTTCCGCTGGACGGTATAGTACAGGCTCAGAATCTGGCTGATTTCCGAATTGGGATCATTGAGATCGCCGAAGAACATGGCGCCGGTACCGGCCACTGCTTCCACGCAGGCGGGAATCTGACCCACTGCCAGCCGCTCGGTGCAGAAATTGCACTTCTCCACTACCCCCCGCATCCGGGCCGGAAACTTGGGATTAAGGGTCTTGATGAAGGGATTGCCGTTTTCATCCTTGCCCCGCGGATCGCGCCAGTTGAAGCTCCGCGCCCCGTAGGGACAGGCCGCCATACAGAAGCGGCAACCGATGCAACGGTGATAATCCATGGCCACCACCCCGTCACTCTTCTTAAAAGTTGCCTTGGTAGGGCAGGCCCGGACACAGGGCGGCTTGTCGCAATGATTGCAGAGGGCCAGCACCGGCACCTCGGCCAGTCCCCCGGGGCGTTTATAATGGCTGGAGTCGGCAAAGACGTTGTTGTATTTATCCTTCCATATCCACTTGATTTCATCCTTGGGATTGCCGAAGTCGGGGACATTGTGAATCGAGTGACAAACCTCGGTACACTTTTCCGCCAGCTCCGGCTGGGCAGCGAACGCGCGGACATTGATCACCATGCCCAGCCGCTTGCCGGATTTGGCCGCCTCCTCCCCGCCCGCCGCCGGAGCGGCCGCCAAGGCTTCATCGCTGCCCCGCAACAGGGAGCCGAACGCGGAAGGAGCGCCGATACCCGCGACTGCCGCAAGTCCCGCGATCTTGAGAAAGTCTCGTCTATCCTTCTTCATCTTACATAGCCTCCTTCATCGGTTCGAGATGGCAGTCCCAGCAGTAGGGCTTCACCGCGGCATAGGTATGGCAGGTGTCGCAGAATTTCTTTTTGTCGTTGTGGCAGTTCATGCAGCCGTTCTGAAGACTGCGGGTATAGCTGGTGCCGTTGGCGGTGACCCCGGTGCGGGGGCCGCCATTGCGGAGAATATCGTCGCGCCATTCATTGAGCAGCACCATGTGGGAAGTCCGCATATACTCGGTAGGGGCCACGCACTCCTTGTAATCCTTGGGTTTTTCCGGTTTGGGCGGCTGCTGGGCCTGACCGGCGTTGTACCAGACCGCGAAGGTCATAAACCCGAGAAAAATGGCCAAAGCGGGGATGATTCGTCCTGTTCCGTACATTGTTTATTCCTCCTTTCCGGCCAACGGGTTGCCGCGCAAGTCCGTTTCCCGTTCCTTTTCGCCATCCATGATCAGGGCATTGCCCAACAGTTCCGAGACGCCGCAGACCTCCACCCCCGGATTCCAGTATTGCATCGAGGCGAGCAAGGTGGCCCGGTCAATGGCGCAGATACAGGAGAGCAGGTTGACCCCGTAACGCTCCTGCACGTACTTAACCGCATTGGCCCGGGGCAGACCGCCCCGCATCCGCAGATCCATGATCTCGCCGGTGTTGAGGCCGGTGCCGGAACCGCAGCAGAAGGTCTTTTCCCGGATGGTGTTTTCCGGCATTTCGTGGAAATTGTTGCAGGCATGCTGGAGGATGTAGCGCGGTTCGTCAAGCAGCCCCATCCCCCGGGCGGTGTTGCAGGAGTCGTGGTAGGTGACCACCTGATGGTCATTGCGGCTCTTGTCGAGCTTGAGCTTGCCGTTTTTGATCAGGTCGGCGGTAAACTCGCTGATATGGACCATCTTGGTGGAAGCGGCGTTTTCGAACACGGTGCCGGTGATCGGCGACTTCGGCATCTCCAGGAAGTCGGCCGGGCCGTTCATGGTGTCCATGTATTGATGAAGCACCCGCCACATGTGGCCGCACTCGCCGCCCAGAATCCATTTCACTCCCAGCCGCTTGGCCTCGGCGTACATCTTGCCGTTGAGCTTCTTCATCAGGCTGTTGTGGGTGAAAAGCCCGAAGTTGCCGCCCTCGGAGGTGTAGGTGCTGATCGTGTAATCAAGGCCGATGTGCTCGAACAGGAGCAGGTAGCCCATGAAGGTGAAGATGCCGGGATCGGCGAAAACATCGGCCGAGGGGAAGATGAAGAGTACCTCCGCCCCCTTGCGGTTGAAGTTGAGATTTTGCAGCCGTACCCCGGTGGCCTCCTCGATATCGTCGAGGAGGAACTCGGCGTTTTCCTTGAAGGTGTGGGGCTGGAGGCCGAGATGGTTGCCGGTCCGGTTGGAGTTGGCGGCCGGTTCCAGGATCCAGTTGGTGTTGACCCCGACCAGATGGAGCAACTCCCGGGCCATCATGGTCACCTCGGCGGTGTCGATCCCGTAGGGGCAGAACACCGAGCAGCGGCGGCACTCGGTACATTGGTAGAAGTACATGAACCATTCCTTCAAAACCTTGAAGGTCATCGGCCGCGCCCCGGCGATTTCCCCCAGCAGCTTGCCGGCCAGGGTGAAGTCGTTGCGATAGACCGAGCGGAACAGTTCGGCCCGCAGTACCGGCATGTTCTTGGGGTCGCCGGTGCCGAGGAAGAAGTGGCACTTGTCGGCGCAGGCCCCGCAACGGACGCAGCAGTCCATGAAGATTTTCAGGGAGCGGAACTTGTCGAGCCGCTCCTTGATGCCGTTGATGATGATTTCCTTCCAGTTATCCGGCAGCTTCCAGTCGTCGCTTTCCACATCCCATTCCCGGGCCTCGCCGAAAATGCCGGGCAGGTTCTGGTTGTGGTATTCGACGATGCTTTTCTTGCCCGGATAGCAATAGTTGCCCGGCTTGAAAACGGCCTCGACATCCCACCAGTCCTGCGTGGGAATGGCGCCGGTCATCAGCGACGGCTCCTTGACCACCTTGACGCTCATTTCTGCTACTTTGGTGTCTGCCATTGTCGTTTATCCCTCTCAAATAAGTATGTTCAGGCTCATTCAGCCGTTTTCGACTCTTGCTCGGCACCGGCTTCGGCGGGCAGTTCTTTTTCCACCGGCAGACCCGCCTCGACCATGAATTCGCGGAATTCATCTTCATAGCCCGCGTAGGAGTGGGGCTTGATGGTCGGATCGTTCCAGGGATTGACGTGGCGCACCATCCGGCTGTTGTTGGCCATGTTCCGGGTCGGGCTCATGAAGACCCCGCCCAGGTGCATCAACTTGCTGAAGGGGAAATAGATCATCAGGGAGCAAACCAGGAAGACATGGACAAAGAAGATGGTGCCGATCTGGCCCTCGAGCTTGGGCGAGAAGGTGGCCAGTCCGACCGTGAGCTGCTTGATCGAAATCACGTCCACCGGCAGGAAGTAGCGCATAATGATACCGCTGATCCCGATCCCCAGAATCAGCAGGAGCGGAAAATAATCGGCCGGCAGCGAGATGTAGCGCAGGTAGGGCAAGGCCAATCGGCGCAGGAGGAGAAAGCCCAAGGCCAGGATGAAGACGACGTTGGTCTGATACATGACCGGCGCTCCCACCTGCATGATCCCGTCGAAGAATTCCAGATTATGGACAAAGGGGGCGATGGGATCGGTGAACAGCCGCATGTGGCGCAGGATAATGACCAGGAAGCTGTAGTGGAACATCAGGCCGAAGAGCCACAGCCATTTGCTGGAGCCGTACACCAGCTTGGGGCCGTCGTGGATCTCGGCATTGGTGTTACGGAACAGCGACCGGAAGAGGAAGACTTCCAGCAGCATCCGGCCGATCACCTGCAACTTGGTGGAAGGGCAGTCCAGCTTGTCCTGCTTGACCCAGGACAGGGAATTGGCCTGGCCGCAGGTGGTGGGAATCCGGAACGGCACCGGCGAGGCGGCCCAGCCCACCACCTTGTAGATGAAGCCTCCCAAGAAAATGGCAAAGGCCAGATAGGGAAGCACGATCCCGATCAGACTTTGCCCCCCGGGCACTTGGGCCACCACCAGGGCGACCACTACCAGTGCCACGACCGCGATAAGGGCCTTCAAGATTCTCATGTACCGTTACCTCGCTTCGTTGCTGTGAATATGAATGGGGTTAACCGCTGTCTTTGCTGATTGATCGGCATCCAGAAGGGACGAGGGACAACCGTGCTGGGTAAGCATGTGATTCATGTGGCTGATTTCGTGCAACCGGGCCTTGTAAAGTCGCTCCCGGCAGGCCATATAAAGGTCAAAAACCTGGTCGCTCACCGCGTCCAGGGTATCCTCGAAACGATGCCAGTCGGCCAGGGCGGGCGCCGCATCCTTCTGTTTGCGGCAATACTCCCGCACCACCACTTTCAGATCCCGGACAAAGGCCACCGCCGCCGCCGGGGTGAAGGTCTGCACCGCCCGGATTTTAACGAAATCCTCCACCACCGCCGCGACCTTGGCCGGATCGGGCTGATCTCCGCTGAAGAGCAAATCATAAAGGGCGGTCAGGGCGTGACGGGTGTTGTAACCGATGGGATTGGCGAAGCGATCCTTCTCCCGCTGAAAGATCATGGCGGCGTCATCGGGATAGCTGGCCAGGACGCGACTGATCCACTTTTCCAGAATCTCGCCCTTGTTTTCCTGCAACAGATGCGCCAGCGCCATGTGGTCCCTCTCTCCCCAAAGGTCCGAAGCGGCCCGGACGGGCCGCCACATTCTGAATGACGATTCAGAATAAAGGGCATTGGTAGCATGTTTCGTTTTCGATTTCAATACAAAAAAGCGGAAAAAACATTACGACGGTCAACGGGATAGAGGGGGAGGTCAGGATACGGTATCGATCAGCAGGCCGCTCTGTTCTTCCAGGTTGCGCAGCAGGGCCGGCAGATCGTCCAGGGAGATGGCCAGATCCCCCACCACCTGGCACATTGTGTCACTGGTGCAGTCGTAAACGTCCAAGGCGTAGCCGGTTTCGTCCTTGGTCAGGACCAGCCGCAGAAGAACATGCCGCTGTTCCAGGCCGGCGTTGGCCTGGCCCAGGAGATGGCGAATCTCGCTTTCCTCGTTGGGGGTAAGCTGACGGCGGGGATGGCGGGGCGGCTCCTTGCCTTCCCGTTCCCGGTTCCAGTGTTGGGTAAAGGCGCCGATCCGGGCGATGGGAGTAATCCCGTCGGTCGCCTCCACCTTGCGTTCCTTCCGGTACGGATCGATATGCACCGGCCGGGGGAATTTAATTTCGTCCGAGATAACCATGTCGTTACCGTCCTATAGTTCTTCTCGGCCACAACTCCTTGCTGCTTCATTATTTTTTATTATGACGATATTGGATCAGATGACAATCTCCACCCCCTCCCGGGCGAAAAAAACCTCGGTGTCGCCGCGGCGGCCTTCGTAGGTGGCGGACATGGCGTCAAGCTGATCATCGGTACGCATGGGATCATGGTGAAAGAGGGCCAACCGCTTGACCTGCCGGTGGCAGGCGGCGGCAATCGCCCCTTCGTAAGAGGAATGGCCCCAGCCAAGCTTGCCCGGCACCAACTCCGCCTCGCTGTACTGGCTGTCATGGACCAGGAGATCGGCGCCGCTGAAAAATTCTTCCAGCAGGGCGTTCTGCTCGGCCGCCACCGCCTCGCCCTCCTGGGCCATCATTTCATCGTAGGCCGGGTCGGCGGGATCGGTGCAGAAAAGATTGCGGTAGGGCTCGGTGTCATAGGCGGTGCAGAAGACCTTACCCTGGAATTCCAGACGATAACCGAGACAAAGGATGGGATGATTGAGATATTTGGTGGTAAGAGTGATGCCGTCCCCCAGATCGAGCCGGCCCTCCTTGAGCTCGACGTAATCGACGGTGGCGGCCAGTTCCGCTTCCCGGACCGGGAAATAACGGTAGGTCATCTGGCCGCCGACAATAGTTTCCAGGGTATCCTTTTCATAGGTAACCGGGCCGTAGACAGTGAGACGGTTGCCCGGCACATAGATCGGGGTGAAAAAGGGAAAACCCATGATGTGGTCCCAATGGGTGTGGGTGAGGAAAATGCGGCTGTTGATCGGCCCTTTCTTGAAATCATGGGCCATCATGAAGTTGCCCAGTTCGCGGATGCCGCTGCCGGCGTCGATGATGATCAGCCGGTCGTCCAGTTCCGGGAAGCGCACCTCGATACAGGCGGTATTGCCGCCATACTTGACGGTGTTAGACCCCGGACAGGGAATCGAGCCCCGCACCCCCCAGAATCTGACCCGGATGCTCATAAATTCTCCTTGGCCACCGCCAGAAAGACCTGGGCCTTGTCGATTTCCCGTTCCACCTCCGGCTTGAGTCCGGCCAGGGTTTCCCGGCTCACGCCCGATTTATCGAGCAACTCGCCGAACTGCCTGAGATCGGGGTAACGGTTGCCGGCCGAGCCGATCCCCTCCAAGTTGGCATAGCCGTTGGCCAGGGCGACCAGATTGATCATGGACTGCAATTGGGGAGCCGCCCCCTCGGGCTGATGATGCCAGGCCAGCAACTCCACCAGGGACTCGTTGAGCTGCCATTTCTCCCCGATCATCCGCCCCACCTCGGCATGATCCAGATCGAGGATGGTGCGCTCGGCCCGATCCAGGGAAATCTGCTCCAAACCGGCCAAATCCTGGGCCTGCTGATATTCCTTGCTGAAGCAACTGTTCAAGGGAATTTTGCCCAGATCATGGAGCAAGCCGGCCACGAAATATTCCTCCTGCTGTTCGCGCACCGCCCCCTGGCGAATGGCCAGGGCCTTGGCGGTTACCCCGACGCAGAGGGAATGGGTCCAGAAATCATCCATGGAAAGGGATTGGAAGGCCTCCTCCCGGCCCATGGTGCCGAGAATGGCGGTGCTCAGGGCAAGATTCTTGACCGTGTTCAACCCCAGCATGATGATCGCCCTGGTCAGGGAGCTGATCTGGTTGGGCAGGGAATAATAAGCGGAGTTGATCAGCTTAAGGACTTGGCCGGTGAGTACCGGGTCGAGGGAGATAACCCGGTTGAGATCGTTGGGCGAGGTGTTGGGCCGGTTGCATATTTCCAGCACCTTGGTAACGGTGGTGGAAAGGCTGGGCATCCGTTCAATATATTTCCGAATCAGCTTGCGCTGCTGTTCGCTGGCCACGAAACCTCCGGCGGTTAAAGCGTTGAGGGGAAACGGCGCGGTCATCATACCTGACCATCGACAGCAGGTCAAGCTAAGCGCAAACAACCCTCAAGCGGCGTTAAAGGCCACCGCCTCGGCGTATTTCACCCCTTGGCCGCCGAAAATATCGAGGGCGCTGCCGATGGTGGCGTCCAAGCGATCGCGGCCCACTTCCTTGATCCGGTAAAGATCGGCCATGCTCGCCACGCCCCCGGCATAGGTGGTGGGCAGCGGCGCGTGCTCGGCGAGAATTTTTATAAGATCCTCGGCCACACCCGCGCACTTGCCCTCCACATCCACCGCATGAACCAGAAATTCGGCCCCGAACTCGGCAAAATAGTCCAGAGAATCGGCATCCACCGTTACCTCGGTGAATTTCTGCCAGCGGTCGGTAACCACCCAGTAGCGGCCGTCCCGCTTGCGGCAACTGAGATCGAGCACCAGCCGCTCCCGGCCCACCGCCGCTACCAGTTCCCGCAGCCGCTCTTCCCGCACCCGGCCGTCCTGAAAGACATAGGAAGTGACGATCACCGCCGCCGCTCCCCGGTCCAGCCAGTAGCCGGCATTGGCGGCGGTAATCCCGCCGCCGACCTGCAAACCGCCGGGCCAGGCAGCGAGGGCGGAAAGGGCCGCCGCTTCATTGCCCGGCCCCAGCATGATCAGATGGCCGCCGGTGAGCTTATCGCGACGATACATGGCGGCATAATGGGCCGCCGGGAATTCGGAGGTGAAATTGGTGGCCGGACCGGCCGGATCGGAGTCGGACAAGGTGGAGCCGACAATCTGCTTCACCTTGCCGACGTGGAGATCGATGCAGGGACGAAATTTCATCGGCTCCGCGGCCGCTTTCAGCAACTGGCCTTGATCATAAAGGTAATGGGATCGACCTTCAGCACCTTGCTCTCTTCCTGCACCCCGGTGGTGTCCTTGACGATGTTGAGGTCGAGGCATCCTTTCTGGGGGGCGGGCTGGAGCAGGATCACGGTATCGAAAAGATCGTCCAGTTCGTGGCAGGGGGCCGGCACCCCGGTAGCGCTGACCTGGCTCTGGTCACGATGGCAGACCGCTGAAAACCAGATCTGCAAACCCATTTTTTGGGCCATCTCCCGGAGATCGGCCAAAAAGGCGCGGTCGGCCTGGCTGAAATCATAGCCGTCCACCACCAGGCAGCTGGGCTTGATGATGTTCTGGGCTATCAGATCGTTAAGCCGCTCTTCCAGGCGCGCCCGGCTGAGCTTGGCCTCCTTGAAGGTCATGATCATCCGGTTGCGGGCCAGTTCGGCGTAAATCTCCAGGGGGCTTTCCAACTGGCAGCCCTCGGCGATGTCCTTGAACATATCGTCGTACCAGAGCCGGGTCTTTTCCAGCGACTGGCCGACGCTGACATGGACCGCCTGCTTGCCGTTGAGCAGCGAATCCAGGGCGATCTGGACCAAAAAGGCGGTCTTGCCCAGACCGGCGCGGGCCATCACCAGCCCCATCCGGGAGGCAACCTCGCCCTTGGCCCCGCTGTTGAGCTTGCGAATCGGGTTTCTTTCAATCAATTCCTGCTTATTCATGGCGGCGGGCCTCCTACTTTTTATCCTTCTCTTTCTTGGCATCGGCGATCAACTGTTCGGCCACGTTGCGCGGCACCGGCCGGTAGACCGCGAATTCCATGGTGAACTCAGCCTTGCCCT
>DIKC01000132.1:10976-13639 GCA_002421565.1 Desulfobulbaceae bacterium UBA5628
TGATCGAGCCCTGGAACTCGGTGGGGCCTTCCACCGCCACCTTCATGATCGGCTCCAGGATAACCGGCTTGGCCTTGTTGTAGCCGTCCCGGAAAGCGCCCAAAGCAGCCTGCTGGAAGGCGATGTCGGAGGAGTCCACCGCATGGAAGGCGCCGTCGTTGATCACGCAGCGGATGCCGGTGATCGGGGCGCCGATCAGGGAGCCTTTCTCCTTGGCCTTGATGAAGCCCTTGTCGCAGGAAGGAATGTACTCCCGGGGGATGACCCCGCCCACGATCTTATCGACGAATTCGTACTCGCCTTCCTCCATCGGCTCCATGTAGCCCGCCACCCGGCCGAACTGACCGGAACCGCCGGTCTGCTTCTTGTGGGTATAGTTGAAGTCGGCCCGCTGGGTAATGGCTTCCCGGTAGGCGACCTGGGGGGCGCCCACTTCGACGATGGCGCTGTATTCCCGCTTCATCCGTTCAACGTAAACGTCCAAGTGCAACTCGCCCATGCCGGAGATGATGGTTTCGCCGGTTTCCGCGTCAAGGAAGGTCTTGAAGGTGGGGTCTTCCTTGGTGAAGCGGTTAAGGGCCTTGGACATGTTGATCTGGGCCTTGTTATCCACCGGCTTGATCGCCAGGGAGATAACCGGGTTGGGCACGTGCATGGAACTCATCGAGTAGTTGACGGTGCCGTCGGTGAAGGTATCGCCGGAGGCGCAGTCGATCCCGAACAGGGCCACGATATCGCCGGAACCGGAGGCCTCGATCTCCTCCATTTCGTCGGAGTGCATCCGCACCAGACGGCCGACCTTGCTCTTCTTGCCGGTGCGGACATTGATGATGGTGTCGCCTTTTTTGATGGTGCCCTGGTAGGTGCGGACATAGGTAAGCTGGCCGTAACGGCCGTCTTCCAGCTTGAAGGCCAAGGCGACCAGGGGATCGCCGGGCTGGTTGGATACTTTGACCTCGGCCTCGTTGTTATTGATATCCAAGGCGAAGTTATCTACATCGGTGGGGCACGGCAGGTAATCGGACACCGCGTCCAGCAGTTTCTGGACCCCCTTGTTCTTGTAGGCCGATCCGACCATAACCGGGGTCAATTCCAGGCTGAGGGTGCCCTTGCGGATGGCGGCCTTGATCATCTCTTCGGTGGGGCTGCCTTCCAGCACCGCTTCCATCAACTCGTCGGAGAACATGGAGGCGGCGTCGAGCAGGGTCTCGCGGGCCGCTTCCGCCTCGTCCTTGAGGTTGGCGGGAATTTCCGCCTCGCGGATGATATCGCCGTTGTCGCCTTCAAAATAGACCGCCTTCATGGTGACCAAGTCGATCACCCCGGCCAAATCCGCCTCCAGACCGATGGGCAATTGTATCGGCACCGCGTTGAGGCTGAGCTTGTCGCGCAACTGCTGGGTAACCCGGGCCGGATTGGCGCCGGTGCGGTCGCACTTATTGACAAAGGCGATCCGCGGTACCCGGTAACGGGTCATCTGGCGGTTGACGGTGATGCTCTGGGACTGCACCCCGCCCACCGAACAGAGGATCAGGATCGCTCCGTCCAGCACCCGCAGGGCGCGTTCGACTTCGATGGTGAAATCAACGTGGCCGGGGGTGTCGATGATGTTGATCGGATGGCCCTTCCAGTCGCAGTAGGTGGCGGCCGAGGCGATGGTGATGCCGCGCTCCCGCTCCAGCTCCATGGAGTCCATCTTGGCCCCGACCCCGTCCTTGCCCCGCACCTCGTGAATGGCGTGAATGCGCTGGGTGTAGTACAGGATGCGCTCGGTCAGGGTGGTTTTGCCCGAATCGATGTGGGCGCTGATCCCGATGTTCCGGACTTTATCCAAATCTCTCATGCTCTTTTCCTCGTTTTACTTGCCGCTCAAGCGCGGCGGATACCTTCCGCCGCCGTGATGCCTGGAGTTGTCGCCGATGCTTGATCAATAAAAAGGGTACCATTTAAGAACCGGCACTTTTACCCCTGCCCCGCCCCCCTGTCAAGCAAAAACGCCATGACCGGCACTTACCGCACACGGCAAGACGCATATATTGAACCCCCAGCCAAAAGGAAGTAGTATATCCTTACATTCAGCCAACAAGGAGGAACTGTATGCTGGCAAAAATCACCTCGAAAAATCAAATCACCATTCCCAAGGCAATTATGGAACAGCTCCCCCCGACAGAATACTTCGACCTGGAACTCAAGGAGGGTGTCGTCACCATGCAGCCGGCGCAAGTTTCCACCGTGGGTCTCGAAACGATTCGCGCCAGGATGCAACAGCTCGGGCTCAACGAGAAGTCGGTCATTGATGCGGTTCGCTGGGCAAGGGAACATTCGTGAAGATCGTCATCGACACCAATGTCCTCGTTTCGGCACTACTTTTCGGTGGCATACCAGGCCGTTTCGTTGCTCTCTGGAAAAACAACCGCGTCGCCCCCTTGGTGTCGGCGGAGATCATGGCCGAATACCTGAGGGTGCTCGCCTATCCAAAATTCCGGCTGACCGGCGAGGAGATCAGCCACCTGCTCATGCACGAAATCCTTCCCTGGTTCGAGACGGTCGCCACCCCTGAAGGTGCCCGCTTCGTACCAGCCGATCCCGCCGATGACAAGTTCATCTGGTGCGCCCTGGCCGGCGGCGCCGAATACATCTGCATATTCCGGCGGAAGCCGGAC
>DIKC01000120.1:0-4417 GCA_002421565.1 Desulfobulbaceae bacterium UBA5628
CCTCGATCCGGAGGTGCCGGGGGTGCGCGGGCCGCTGGTCGCCATTGCCGAGCTTCAGGACAAGGGTTACGGCGTCATTCTGGTGCAGCCCCTTCACATCGCGGCGGCCGAGGAATACGCCGATCTTGCCGCGGTGGTGGATGCCTTCAACTCCATCCGGGCGATCAAGGAGCGCAACCGGCCCCTCAAGCAGGTGGTTCTGGCCCGGCCGCTACTGGGTATTCCCGGCATCGAGCATCCGTATCAGGAAGACCTGGAGCGGGTCGCCAAGGCCCTGGCGCCGGACGTGGCCGCGGCCGCCGACCGACAGGCGGCCTTGGTCTACATGGGGCACGGCAACGAACATTTTTCCACCGGGGTTTATCTGGAACTGGAGGCGATGATGCAGGAACTCTATCCCGCCACCCCGGTTTATTTCGCCATGGTGGAGGGTTTCCCCTCTTTTGCGCAGACCGTGGCCCGTCTGCAACGCGACCAGGTGGGTCGGGCTTTGCTCCGGCCCTTCATGCTGGTGGCCGGGGTCCACGCCGCCGACGACATGGCCGGCGACGAGCCCGATTCCTTGAAAAACGTCCTCAAAGCGGCCGGGATTGAGGCGATCCCGGAACTTCGCGGCCTGGGCGATAATCCCGCCATTATCGCCGTCTATGTCGGCAATCTCCGGGACGCCGCCAAACGGGCTGGAATCGCGCCGGGCCGTTGATCCTGGCCGCCGCCGATCCCGCTTTCGCACACGTCCCTTGCAAAAAAGCTCCGCTTCTGCCAAATTCAAAGGATCAATCAACAGGGGGTATGTCAGGATGAGCGACAGCGACGAGCAGAAAGTCGCGGCCCGGCCCCGGCTGTGCGTGGTGGACGGCCAGGGCGGCGGGATCGGAGTGACGGTGATCCGTTATCTTAAGGAGGCGTACGGCGAGTCGGTGGAGTTGATTGCCCTAGGCACCAATGCCATCGCCGCCACCCAGATGCTCAAGGCCGGGGCCAATAAGGGGGCAAGCGGTGAAAACGCGATCTGCCGGACGGTGTACCAGGCGGATTGCGTGATCGGGCCGGTGGCGATCACCTGGGCCAACGCCATGCTGGGCGAGGTCACCCCGAAGATGGCCGAGGCCGTCACCTCCTGCCCGGCCCCCAAGGTGCTGCTGCCGCTCTCCCAGGAAGAAATCACCTTGGTGGGAGCGGCCAAGGAGCCGCTGCCGCACCTGGTCCAGGCGGCGGTAGCGGGAAAAATCAGGGAGGTAATCGAAAATGTGTGAACAGAATGTCTATTTGCTGCAAAACGGCCGGGAAGAGCTGGTCATGGAGGCGGTGGACGTCATTGATCCGGAAGGGGAGAACGGCTACCGGGTGGTGGGAATCTTCGGCGACCAGAAAATCATCCGCGGCCGTCTTCGGCACATGAGCCTGGTCGAGCACCGGATCGTTTTCCAGGCGGAAGGGGAGGAGGACTGCGCGTAGCGCGAAAAAGCCGTTGACAGCCGGGGCCGGCCCCGGTTATAAAATCAGCCATTGTCCGGCTGAAGCCGGGCCGACGATTTGCGGCGCGAAAAGCGGCGCCTGAAAAGATAGATCAACAAGCAAAGCCACGAAGGCTTTTGTTCCCGCCGTGCGGGGAGCAAAAGTTTTCGTGGCTTTTTTTTGCCTTTTGCCCATGGGGCCGCAACAGCGGCTGGCGTCGCCCGCGGAAGCGACCGCCCTGGCTGTCGGCGATCAGCAGGCTGTCCGCCGTTATCAGGACGAGGTCACCGGCCTAGCTGGCGGCGGATTTGAAAAAAGATTGACAAGGCGTGGGGGGTAGATTTAATTAGGGCCGTCTAATTTTATTGTTACAAATTAAATGTCGTGGTCGGATCATTTTTAAACAGAAACAAAAGGAGGAAGTCATGCATAAGGTAATGTCCGGAATGAGTTGGTTGGCCCTGGTCGGAGCACTGGCAATGCAGCCGGCCGTTGCCATGGCCAACGGGGATCATCAGCACGAACACCAAGGGGCGGATTCATTGGAGGCGGCCTTTAAAAACGGGGTGGTCGAGGGCCATGTGGGGCTTTACGGCCAGTATCAAAAAAATAAGGAGGCGGCCGCCCCCGGCGATCCCGACCGCTTCGGCTTTGCCAGCGGCAGCGCCTCGGTCACCTATGAAACCGCGCCCCTGCACGGCTTCAGCCTCGGCTTCGGGGCCTGGGGCACCACCCGCCTGGATGAGCGCAACAGCGACGACCGCAACCCGCCCAACGGCGATTACAAGGACGCGATCATGGAGAACGCGATCATCCACAACGCCTTTCTCCGTTATCAGCATGACGATTTCGGCCACCTCACCGCCGGCCGCCAGGAAATCGATCTGGAATGGCTGACCGATTACATCCAGGGGGTAACCGCCGAGGTGGAGGCGGTGGAGAACCTGGAGTTGACCCTGGGCTGGGCCAAGCGGCAGGCGGTGGTCGATTTCGACGAGGTCAGTGAACATTTCGCGTTGATGAACGAAAGCCGGGGCCTCTATTTCCTCGATGCCAAGTACACTCCCTGGGAGTGGCTGGAACTAAATCCCTATTACTATCATGCCGGCAAGCTGTTCCGCGCCCCCGGCCTCAAGGCGACCGCCACCCTGGAATTGAGCGAGGGGCTGGGGTCGGCTACCAGCGGCCAGTTCGTCCGGGCCTCCACCCATGAGGATTCCGGCCTGGAAAACGGCGATTTCCTCTGGCTGAGCCAGGATTTCAGCTACCGCGACGCCAGCCTGGGCGGCGGTTATTTGAAGGTGGATCGCCGGGGTACCGGCGGCCTGGAGAGCTTTGGCGACCAGCAGCCCTTTGAGGAGGGTAACAACATCTTCACCGAGGACGCCCGCACTTGGTATCTCAACGCCGGTTACAGCCTGGCCGATCTGGGGCTGGATTTGGGCCTGCTTTACGGCCGCACCCGCTATCTCGATACGACCAGCGGTGATTATCTGCGGGAAAAGGAGCTTAACCTGACCGCGGATTATGAGATCATCGAAAACCTTTCCCTGGGAGTGATCTTTGCCAAGGTCAGCCACGACGATCCGGCCGAGAGCTACCGGGTGCTCAAAACCCTCTTGCAGTACAACTTTTAATCAGGAGAAAGACGATGTGTAAAATTATTGCCCACACCGCCTTGGCCGCCGCCCTCTTGCTGATCCCGGTGGTAAACCCGACCCCGGCCGTTGCCCACTTTCAAACCCTGATCCCTTCCGCCGAGATCGTCGAGCCGGCAAGCGGCGGCAAGCTCACCCTTGGTCTGACCTTCACCCACCCCATGGAGTGGGGGCCGGTGATGGAAATGGGGGCGCCCAAACAGTTCGGAGTCCTGGCTCACGGCGAGAAAAAAGACCTCAAGGCCGGCCTCAAGGCGATCAAGAAGGAAGGCAAAACCGCCTATCAGGCCGCCTATGCCGTCAGTCGCCCCGGTGACCATGTTTTTTATGTTGAGCCCGCCCCGTACTGGGAACCGGCCGAGCAGAAGATGATCATCCATTACACCAAGGTGGTGGTGGACGGCTTCGGTTCCGGCGAGGGCTGGGACGAGCTGGTCGGACTGCCGGTGGAAATCGAACCCCTGGTCCGGCCCTATGGCCTCTGGAGCGGCAGTCTCTTTCAAGGGGTGGTCAGGAAAAACGGCAAGCCGGTGCCCTATGCCGAAATCGAGGTGGAATACTACAACGAAGGGGGCAAGCTGGCGGTGCCGGCCGACGCCTTTGTCACCCAGGTAATCAAGGCCGACGGCCAGGGCGTTTTCTCCTGTGCGATGCCGCGGGCCGGCTGGTGGGGATTTGCCGCCCTGGTCGATGGCGACGCCAAGCTGAAAAATCCGGCGGGCAAGCTGGTGGATGTGGAACTGGGCGGTCTGATCTGGGTCAAGGTGCGTGATTTTGTCCCGGCCAAATAATATTCTTTGCTTTTTTTGGAAGAATGCGTAAGCTTGATAACTATGGGTTAAGCCGCTCTGTCATTAGTCCGACGAAGTGGCGCTTTTTATTAAGTGGTTCCCGCCCGGGACCGCGTCCAGAAGGAGTCAGAGAAGATGGCCGAAGGTACAGTGAAGTGGTTCAACGATGCAAAGGGGTTTGGCTTTATCGCGCAGGATGGCGGCAACGACGTGTTTGTCCATCACTCGGCGATTCAGTCCGAAGGATTCAGAACTCTCAAGGAAGGGGCGCGGGTGACCTTCGAGATTGTTGATGGCCCCAAAGGCCCGTCCGCTGCCAATGTGAAACAGATTTAAGCCGGTACTTGATCCGGGGCGCCTTGGTGTCCCGGTCTTTTTGCGCAAGATGTCGGCAAAAGCCCCGCCCTTTGTGGCGGGGCTTTTTTTATCCTTTGCGGCCGGAGCGCGGTTTGAACGGGGTTTTGCCGGATTTCGGGCCGCTACCGGCAATAAAACGGCGGGCGCCTTTCT
>DIKC01000120.1:4424-4709 GCA_002421565.1 Desulfobulbaceae bacterium UBA5628
AAACGGCGGCCGCCTGGAGGGCGGGGCCGCCGCAAAGCCGGCGGGGCCGCCGACTGCTTGGATTTTCAACTGCCGGTTGCAGACCCAGACCGTTTGCAGATGGCGCAGCACCGCCGGGGGCAGGTTCGGGGGCAGGCCCACCAGGCTGAATTCATCATGGATCTTGATCGCCCCGATCTCACGGTTGCTCAGATTCGCCTCGTTGGTGATCGCCCCCACGATGTTGCCCGGCTCCACCCCATGCTGGCGGCCCACTTCAATCCGATAGGTCTGCATCTCCCCGGC
>DIKC01000095.1 GCA_002421565.1 Desulfobulbaceae bacterium UBA5628
TTTCACAAATTCTCAATCTTTATATGATTTACAGCCAACTGTCTTCGTTGGTTAAATGCGCGCCCTCTGATTTTTCGAGCCATCGAGGACCTTTCTGATGACTTGGGCAAGCATGGTCTTGGAAACCGGTTTGAGGACAAAATCTCTGATGCCGTTGGCTTTGGCCGTTTCGTCCGAGACCTGAGTGCTGAAACCCGTGCAGAGAATGACCGGCATATCGGGACGGATCTGGAGAATCCTCCGGGAGAGTTCCAATCCTGTCATGCCTGGCATGGTTTGATCGGTGATGACCAGATCAAAGTCATGCGGATGACTGCTGAATTCTGCCAGGGCATCGTTACTGCACTGCTGGGCTGAAACTGTATAGCCCATCCGTTCAAGCATGTCCCTGCCCATTTCGCAAAGCAATGCTTCATCATCGACAAGCAGAATCCGCTCTTTGCCAGCGGGGATCGCTTGCTGGTCCATGGCGGCAGACGAGGCCTCGGATCGGCTCTTGGGGAAATAGAGGTGGAAGGAGGACCCCTTGCCCGGTTCGCTGGATACAGTAATCGTTCCGCCATAGTCATGCACTATGCCGTAGAGTATCGACAGGCCCATGCCTGTGCCTTTACCGATCTCCTTGGTGGTGAAGAAGGGGTCAAAAATTTTATTGATGGTCTCCGGAGCAATGCCCTCGCCATTGTCGCGGAAGGTCAGCAGCAGGTACTCGCCGCCCGCCAGGCGGACATGGGCGGTTGCGATTGCTACCTCTCCCGGCCGTTCGCCGATGGCGTCGCGGGCGTTGGTGGCGAGATTGGCCAGAATCTGGTGGAGATGGGCGGGGTCGAGGAAGATCGGCGGCAGGTCGGAGCCAGGCCGCCAGCGGAGGGTGATCGCGGGGCCGAGCAGCCGTTTTAGGATGGCGAGCATGCCCGCCACGCTCTGGTTAAGGTCGAGGAGTTGGGGGGCGGCGGTGGCCTGGGCGCGGGCAAAGGTCAGCAGTTGGCGGGTAATTTCAGCGGAACGCCGGGCGGCAACAAGGATTTCCGCCAGTTCCTCCGCCAGCCGGCTGCCGGCTTCCGCCCTTTTGAGGGCCATTTCCGCGTTGCTGCTGATAATGGTCAGCATGTTGTTGTAATCATGGGCCACGCCGCCGGCCAGCCGGCCAAGGGCCTCCATTTTTTCAGCCTGCTGCAGTTGGAGTTGCAGTTTTTGTTTTTCCGTTGCCGCCTGTTGCAGTTGGTCGGTGGCGGCGGCCACCTGTCGTCGCAGGAGAAGGGAAAAAATGGCGAGGGCGAGCAGGAGAGCGCCGCTGAGCGCCAGCAGCCACTTGAGATAGCCGGGCACTACCACTTGGGCCGGAACGGCCAGCCAACGGCGGATAATCTGGTAATAGGCGGATTCGGGGTCGTTCTTCAGGGCCGCCAACTGGCGGTCGATGGCCGCGATCAGGTCGGGAGAAGTTTCCTTGGGAAAGGCGAAGTAAAGATTTTCCGGGCGAAAAATTACATGCTTGGGCTGGAGCATGCCGTTGCGGTCCGGCGACAGGTGAAAAAAACGGCTGGCCACCAGAAGATCGGCCTCGCCGCTTTTGACCGCCTGGACGCTGGCGGGGTAATCGGGATGGACTTGGAGAGTGAAATCGATCCCGAAAGCGGGGCGGATTTCCTCCCGCAGATATTGCTCCTGAACCGAACCGGCCAGCACCGCGATTTTTTTGTCCGCCAGGTCGCGGATGGTGTTGATCCGGGTTTCCTTGCGGGCGTAGGCGTCAAGCCAGGACTCCAGGACAAAGATTTTGTTGAAGGCGAATTTTTCCTCCCGCTGGGCGGAAAAGGAAACATCCGGCAGCAGGTCGATCTCCCGCCGTTCCAGCCGGGTCAGGTTTTCCGACCAGGTGCCGGGCCGATATTCCAGCCGCCAGTTTTCCCGGCGGGCGATCTCTTCGATGATTTCGACAAAAATACCGGCCGGCTTCCCCTGCTCGTTGATAAAGAGCTTGGGACTGTTCTGGTAGATGCCGACCCGCAGTGTCGTTGCCGTTGCCGCGACCGTCGGCCAGAACAGGGCCGCCAGCAGAATGAGGACGATGGAGAGCGGATGCGGTTTTCTCATTTGGTGGACGTCTCCTACAAATGGAAGATTTCTTCCGCCGGTCGATCGCTTCGTTGATAGCCGTGGCGGCCGAAATAGTCGCGCTGGGCCTGGATCAGGTTGGCGGGTAGTTGGTCGCGGCGGTAGCCGTCGTAAAAGGTGAGGGCGGCAGCCAGGGTCGGCATCGGCAGCCCTAGTTCGATGGCCCGGCCGATTGTTTGCCGCCATCCGGACTGGGCCTGGCGAATCTCCTGGGCAAAGAAATCAGCGAGCAGCAAATTGGGAATATCCGGATCGGCTTTGAAGGCTTGGGCAATGGGGGCCAGGATGGCGCCGCGGATGATGCAGCCGCCCTGCCAGAGCCGGGCAATGGCGCGATAGTCGAACTGCCGGCCGAATTGGGCGGCCGCCGCCCGCATCAGCAGGTGGCCCTGGCTGTGGGCGATGATCTGGCCGGCCTGAAGGGCGTCGTGGAGGTGGGGGAGCATGGCTTGAACGTCGCTTACGGCGGGAGCGGCGGCCGGG
>DIKC01000104.1:0-4640 GCA_002421565.1 Desulfobulbaceae bacterium UBA5628
GGGAGTCGGCACCGCCTCTGGATCTCCCCCCGTCTGGACCGGGTCGATGACCTCCGGATCAAAAGCTGCTACCGGCCGGGCCGAATCGGCCAAAAACTGGTCGGTGAGAAGAAAAACCGGCGACTGGCTCTGCTCGGCCAGGGTCAGGGCCCGGTGGGTCAAATGAAAACACTCCTCGATGCTGCCGGGGGCAAAAATCGCCCGGGGAAACTCCCCATGCCCGGCATGGAGCACGAATTCCAGATCCGCTTGCTCGGTGCGGGTGGGCATTCCGGTGGCCGGCCCCGGCCGCTGGCCCACCACGATCAGCACCGGGGTTTCGGTCATCGCCGCCAGGCTCACCCCTTCGGCCATCAGGGCAAAGCCGCCGCCCGAGGTGGGTACCAGGCTGGGGGCGCCGGCAAAGGAGGCCCCGATCGCCATGTTGATCGCGGCAATCTCGTCCTCGGCCTGCTCGACCACGCAGCCCATGATCTCGGCATGGTCGATCAGTTCCAGGGCAATGGAAGTGGCCGGGGTCATGGGGTAAAAGGCGCAGAACTTGACCCCGCCGGCCAGGGCGCCCAGGGCGACGGCCTGGTTGCCGTTCAGCAACAACCGTTCCGGCGGCGAACCGACCGGCGGCAGCATGAAATCATGGGCCGGGACATGAAGCGCGGCCCAGGCCCGGCTTTTCTCCATGATCTCCCGATTTTCCGCCAGGGCTTCCGGGTGTTTGCGGCCGAGCAGAGCCGCCAGCGCCTGGTCCAAGGCCTCTGCGGGCAAAGCCAGGATATGACCGAGCAGGGCCAGGGCGGCGGTGTTCCAGAGTTGCTCCGGCCCCAACTCGGCAAAGGGTACCGCCATCGTCCCTGCCTGGTCGGGGGCAAAGGCGGCATCGGCAACTAGCAACGCCCGCTCGCTCAGTTGCCCACGATGCAGGGCCACGGTTTCGGCGTTGAGCGCCACCAGAATATCGATGCTTTCGCGGGCCGCAAAAAAGGGGCCGCTCCCCAGGCGGACGGCAAAGGTGTTGTGACCACCGCGAATCCGGGAATGATAACTCTGGCTGACGAAAATCCCGTGCCCGGCTCGCACCAGAGCCTTGGCCAGCAACTGGCCGATGGTCACCAGTCCCTGACCCGCCTCGCCACCGATCAACAATTGAATATCCCGCAACATATCCGTAACCCCCGGACGCTATTTTTTTTACCGATTTAACAGAGGTTGTTGATGCCGGCCGGTTCACAGTTCCAGCAGGCGGCGATTGATTTCGATGCCCACCGCGGCGCCCTGGCCGGCGGCGATAATGGCCTGGGCCTTGCCGCTCTTAAGGGCGCCCAGGGCAAACAGGTTTTTGACCGATGTTTCACAAAAATGATCGGTGGCCAGCTTGCCCCCGCCGCTGTCCCGCTCCAGACCGAGCCCGGCCAGAAAGGCATCGTTAAGCACATAATCGTAGTTGAGCATCACCACCTCGCAAGCCGCTTGCCGCCCGTCTTGCAGCCTGACCCCGGTCAGTTCCGGATCACCGAGGAATTCCGCCGGGATTCCGGTCAGGAAGGCGATGCCATCCTCGTTCAGCAGTTCGGCCTGGTCCGGGGGCAGACGAAGAGCAGGCGGCAGAACCAGGGTGATCTCCGGGGTGAACATCTGGCGCATGGCCAGGGCGAGGCGCACCGTCTCAAGGGAGTCGCCGAGAATGACCAGGTTGCGGCCGGTGGTGCGATAGCCGTCGCAATCAACGCAGGTAAAGATCGTCCGCCCGAAAAACCGGTTCATTCCCTTGATCGGCGGCGGCTTTTCGGTGGCGCCGGCGGAAACCACCACATAGGACGCCTGGTAACGGGCCCGGTCGGTGACAACCGTAAAACCCTGCTCGCGGCGGAATTCGGCGCCAAAGGATTGGATCTGGCGGATGCCGGTCTCCACCAACTCCTTGCCGCCGACCCTTTCCAGGCCGAGATAATTTTCGATCTCCAGGGCATGGCTGGTCCGGCCGCCGCCCCGGTCGACGAGGAGCACCCGGCGGTTATAGCGGGCCAGGTGGATAGCGGCCTGCAAGCCGCCCGGCCCCGCCCCGATAATGATGCAATCGTAAGCCTTGCCTGCCGTCATCCGATCGCTCCGCGCTTATTTACCGGCTCAGAGAAGCCGGTAGGGATAGGCGCGCCTGGCCCATTCGCTGTCGGGAAAATCCGCGCTCAGTTTCTCATAGGAGGCCTTCAACGGCTTGGGGTCGTGCGATTGTTTGTAGCCGCAGACCCCGCTCAGGAAAACAGCCTCCGGGGCGCTGTCGCTGCGGCCGTATCCGGCAAGCAGTTGTTCAAGGCGGGCCAAGGCCTCGGCAAAACGGTCATGGTCGAAATGATACTTGGCAAGCCCCAGCAGCAGCGAGGGGATCAACTCCTCGGGGCCGATGAAACCCACGGTTCGATGATGCTCCCGTCCGTCCGGCCCCAGGGTGACCAGGACCGGCGTCCACTTGACGTTGAACTTTTCCGGGTAGGGCTTACTGTCGCTGCGAATCCGCAACGGGATGAGGTTTTCCTCGATGAACCGCGCCACCTTACTTTCGGGATACGTAACTGTATCCATCTGTTGGCAGCCAATTCATTGGGGATTGAAAAAATCGAGCAGGATCGGTTTGCCGGTCTGCCGTCCCAGGGCCAGAGCCTCGTCCATCTCCGTGTACCATTGGATTTTGGCGGTCATGGTCGTTCCTCCTTTTGCGCTTGGTTGCTCAACCTCCTCCCACAGGAAGGTCGATGGCTCACGCTTGTGCTTCATTGTAGGCTTATGAAAAACGGATGTAAACACCTCCCACTAAAAAAATAACTCGTTGATATTGGATAGAAAACAAGATGCTTACGGGTCACTCCGGCCGGCAAAATAAACGACAAAAATCTTTCCGGCCCGATGTTTCCGGATACCATTTTCCGGCGTAACCCGCTGATCCTTCATGCATCCGTGTCCTTTGCCCGCTTGTTGCGAATCCAGTAGGGATCGACCAGATCCTCGAAGATGGCCAAGGCTGCTTCGGCCCCCTGGCCGGCGGCGGTGACGATCTGCTTGTATCCTCCTTCCACATCCCCGGCCGAGTAAACACCCGGCACCGTGGTTCGGTGGCGGGCATCCCTTTTGATGTAACCGTCCGGACTCAACTCCGCCCCCAGCCCCACGGCCAGTTCCACGGCCGGGGCATAACCGATGGCGATAAAGACCCCGGCCACTGCCAGGGTGGAAATCTCGCCGTTGCGATTGTCGCGCAGCCGCACCGCCTCGACCCTTGCCTCGCCCAAAATCTCCTCCACCTCGGTGTTGAACCGCACCGGCACCGCCGCCTCCCGGAGGGCGGTCACCAGCCGTTCCTGGGCTCGCAGCTTGTCCCGCCGGTGAACCATGGTCACCTCGACCCCGATCTGGTGCAGATGCAGGGCCTCGGTCACGGCGCTGTCGCCACCGCCCACCATGAGCACCTTTTTCCCCGTAAAAAGCGGGCCGTCACAGGTCGAGCAATAGCTTACCCCGCGCCCGGCCAGGCGCTCTTCCCCCGGCACCCCGAGCCTTTTATTGCCCGCGCCGGTGGCCAGCAGCACCGCCCGCGCCTTGAAACGGCGCCTGGTGGTGGTGACCGTAAATACCTCGCCCGGGGCAATCATCTGCACCTCCTCACCGGGAAAAATCTTCACATATTCGAGGGCGTGGGTCACCATGATATCCACCAGGGTCTTGCCGCCCACCTGGGTGAAGCCCGGGTAGTTTTCCACCATGGGGGTGGTGGCGATCTGCCCTCCCAGTACTCCTTTTTCCACAACCACCGACTGCAGGCCGCTGCGGGCGGCGTAAATGCCCGCGGTCAGACCGGCAGGCCCGCCGCCGACAATGACCAGATCACAGGCGATCTCCTCGGCATCGCTATCCGGGATAAAAACCCTTTGCGGCTCCAAGGCGGCCAGGGAGGCGACAAAAAGTTCCTCCGGCTGGGCACCCAAGCCGATCAGCTTTTCATTGGCAAAGGCCTGGGGGACACCCTGGGCCGCATACTTGTCAGCCAGATCCGGATTGGCCATAATATCGATGAGTTCCAGAGAGACAAGATCGGGGCGGGCCACCGCAGCTCTGATGCCGTTGGCTGCCACCTGCGGACAATAAGGACAGCTGGGGCTGACAAACACTTTCACCGCCCGCGGCGAGTCCAGCTTGGCAAGAACCTTCATGGCCTCCTTGCTCAAACCCGGCTCCTGGTAGCCGATGATACTGATCGCCTCCATGAAGGTCTGCACCTCATGCCCCAACGGCGCGCCCAACCAGCGAATCTTGTAGGTTTCCGGGGCAAAGACCAGGGTGGGCGACCGGGTGATCCCCCACTCCTTGGCCAGCTCATGGCGCAGGGTATACTCGCGCAGGGTCACCTTGTCGGTCAGCTCGCGGATAGCGCGGATGACCTGTCTGGCTCCCTCGGCAAAGGGCTCATTCTTGCCCGCCGGTTCGCAGAAAAGAACCAGGGGGATGGAGTGGGGCATGTCTGCAAAAAAATTACGCAACTGCTTCTTGGCATCTTCTTCACTCAGCTGACCCTGCTTCGCCATTCTTTTATCCCCTCCGGCAAACCTTTTTTCCACAACGCTCTCTAACTTTGATGGACTCGTAACAACTGC
>DIKC01000104.1:4702-4903 GCA_002421565.1 Desulfobulbaceae bacterium UBA5628
TTTGAGTTGTTACGAGTCCATCAACTTTATACCATAAAAAAAACCGGATACTATTATCCAGCGATTAAACAAGTCATGCCCAAATGCTTTAGGCGGGCCCCCTGCATTTCCGCCTTCGCGGTTCTTTGGCCCTATTCAACCCTGAAACTGAACATCATTGACGCTTCCAGGTGCTCCGAGATATGGCAGTGCGCCATCCAT
>DIKC01000112.1 GCA_002421565.1 Desulfobulbaceae bacterium UBA5628
CCCACTTGAAGACCTTTTTGCCCAGGTCGAGGCTGATTTGGGGGGAGGGCTTGAGGCTGGCGTAGGCGGCAAAGATGTCTGCCTGGTCCTGCCAGGCCAGATCATCCTGGGAGGCCGAGGCCCGCAGCAGCCAGTTGGCGGCGGCGATCCCTTGCTGATAGCGGCCGTCCAACTGCACGGTACCGCCGAGCCGATCCAGGGTGGCGCGGGGTTGGCGGTAGAGATTGAGGCGGCCCATGGCCCCGTCCTGGTTGATGTCGCTGTGCTCGCCTTTCAGTTCCAGATAGCCGCCCCATTCCAGAGGTTTTTTCTCAAAGGCGGCAACATCGAAGGAAAACTCCTCCGCCGCCCGGAGCGGAACGGGCAGCAGCAGGAGGCAGAGCAGCAGAGCGGCCGTGGGGCGTAGATCAAAGCAGGTTCTTGCAAGAACAGGCCCGCATGCCACTATCTGTCCGGTTATCTTCATGCGCCCATCGCACTGATATTTTTCAAAAAAGCCCCGCTTGAATCGTTAAAAGAGAGGTGGTATCATCAAAAAAATACTTGTTAATACCCAGGAGGATTATCATGCCGGCCACTGCCACCGCCCAGCCTATCGCCATTAAGCTCGACCAAGAAAGCCGCGACCGCATCAAACGCCTTGCCGACGCCCGTCGCCGCACTTCGCATTGGATCATGCGCGAAGCAATTCAGCAGTACATCGACCGCGAAGAGAAACGCGAAGCATTCCGGCAAGACGGGATTCGGGCCTGGGAGCAATATCAGGCCACCGGCCAGCATGTAACCAAGGAAGAGGCCGACGCCTGGCTTGCCAAACTGGAAACCGGGCAAGAGGTGGAGCCGCCTGAATGCCACGGTTAATCTGGTCACCGAATGCGCTGATCGATATTCAGCGTCTTTACCGTTTTCTGGCCGAGAAAAACCTTGCCGCCGCCAAGCGGGCCGTAAGGGTTATCCGTGAAAGCATGGAACTCGTCGCCGCCCAACCAGGGGTCGGACGACCGGCGGAGGAGATGGAGCCGGAATATCGGGAATGGCCGATCAGCTTTGGCGACAGCGGCTATGTGGCGCTGTATCACTACGACGGACAACTTGCCGTGGTTGTGGCTGTCCGCCACCAAAAAGAAGCCGGGTACCATTGAGGGCCGCCCCCTCATCGCAATTCTTCCACCCGGGGCAGGTAGTTGAGGGTGAAGACCTCGTCGGGCAGTTCCCGTTTTTTGATGTTGGCGTAAATCATCACCGAGCGGTAGCCTTTGTACAGCGGGCTGTCGGTTTCCAGCACCGAGGGCCGGACAATGCCGTCGCCGAAGTCCTTAATCTCCTTGTAGTAAAGGGTCTTGATCAGCATCCCGCTGGCCGCGTAGCACTCGATTCTGGTCGGCACCAGGGCCTTTTTGTCCACCGTCATCAGCAGCCGGTCGTAGGCCACGGCCGCGGTTTTGGCCTTGAGCTCCAGGAGGTAGTTCCCTTCCTGTTCCTCCACCCTGGTCGGGCTGTATTCGGTGCCGTAGTCCAGGCGCAGGATGTCGGCGTTATTGAAGACCCCGCCCACCACCGATTGGAGGCTGGTGACCCGGATCGGTTTGCCCACCGAGGGGATATAGAGCCACATGTTGTCGTCCAGGCGGAGGGTGGCCCGGCCCTTTTCGCTGGCCGGCGAGAGGAAGAGGGCCACCAGTTTGTCGCGGCCCTTGCGGACGCTGTAGAGGACGAACTCCTTTTGGCGGCCGTCCGGCTCGATGTTGATCAGCTTGCGGTACATTTCCGCCGATTCGGGCTGGAGGTTGCGGTCCACCTTGGCGAGAATGGCCTCGCCGTCCAGGCTCCAGGCCGGGGCGGGCGCAAGCAGCAGGGCCAAAAGCGCGGCAAAGAGTATGCGGGGCATATTTCCCTCCCTTGAATTTTCAGACATGGCGCAGGGCCTTGATCGGGTCGAGGCGGGCGGCCTTGAAGGCGGGCTGGAGGCTGGCGACCACCGCCCCGATGATGACGATGACCGAAATCACGGCCAGTTCCCTGAAATCAATCGCGGCCTCCAGGATGAATCTTTGGCGGCCGAAATCATAGGAAATTTCCGCCAGGTTGAGGCCGCCGATCAGCAGCACCCCGAGGATGCCGCCGGCCGCCGCCCCCAGCACCCCGAGGCTGAAGCCCTCGATCATGAAGAGGGCGAGGATCTTGCCCGGCAGGGTGCCGATGGCGGCCATGGTCCCGATCTCCCTGATCCGTTCATAGACCGCCATGATCATCACGTTCATGATGCTGACCAGGACAATGGCGATCAGCATCAGCTTGATGAAAAAGGTCATCACGTCGATCATCCGGGCGATGTTGAAGAAGGGCGAGAGTTTTTCCCAGGTGTGCAATTCGAAGAGCGGTTTTTCCTGCTGGTTGAGCTCCTTGGCCAGCCGTCCGGCCAGGGTCTCGCTGACCGCAGCCAGGCGGCGGAAATCATGGAGGCGGATCGCCACTTCGCTGACCTCCTGCCCTTGCAGGCGGAGGATTTCGGCCGCATCCTCAAGATGGAGATAACCGTCCCGGCCGCCGGGGCCGGTGGCGCTTTCAAGAATCCCGCCCACCAGCAGTTGCTTGCCGTTCACCGAACCGTCCTGGTTGGTGGCCACCACTACCACCGGGTCGCCGACCTTGACCTTCATCCCCTTGGCCAGCAGTTCCGGCAGCCAAAGCTCGCCGCGGGCCAGGGTTTTGCTGCCCTCCAGCACCCGCTCGGCCAGGAGCGGGACGGTGGCCAGTTCCCGCTCCGGCTCCACCCCGTTTAAGCGGATATTGGTGGTCTCGACAAAGTTGCTGAACATCGCCCCGAACTTGATTCGCGGCGACCAGGCGGCGATTTCCGGCTGCTCGGCGAGGATTTTGTCCAGCCGGTCGATGGCCCCGGCCTTGAGATTGAGATTGAGGGGCAGGTTGTCGATGGCGGCCACATACCCTTTGCGGTGGATCTGGAGATGGCCGAGCATGGCGTCGGTGTTCTGGGCGATCATCATCGCCTTGAAGGAGCCGGTTACCGCCACGAAGACCAGGACAAAGACCACCCCGAGGGTGATCAGCGAGGCGGTGAGCAGGGTCCGCCGCCGGTAGCGGAGCAGGTTGCGGAGCGCGATCTTGAGCAGGTTAGTCATGGCGCGGCCCTCCCGGGGTGTGCGGGGCGGAATTTTTCAAGCGGCCGTCCTCCAGGGTGTGGACGATTTCCGCCTCGCCCACCACCTTGGGATCGTGGGTGGAAAATATGAAGGTGGTGGCGAATTCGTCCCGCATCTTTTTCATCAACTCGATCACCCGGAAGGCGGTCTGGTGGTCGAGGTTGGCGGTGGGCTCGTCGGCCAGCACCAGCTTGGGATTGGCGACCAGAGCCCGGGCTACCGCTACCCGCTGCTTCTGGCCGCCGGAAAGCTGGTCGGGATACTTGTCCCGCTGCTCGTTCATCCCCACCGCCTCGATCAGGGCCAGCACCCGTTGCCGGCGCTCGCCGGCCGGGGTCTCCCGCACCATCAGCAGGGGGTATTCGATGTTTTCGTAAACCGTGAGCACCGGCAGCAGGTTGAAGTCCTGAAAGATGAAGCCGATGGTCTCTCCCCGGAAACGGGCCGCCCCCCGGCGATCCAGACCTTGAATATCCCGGCCCGCCACCAGCAGTGAGCCGCTGGTGGGCGGATCGAGGCAGCCGATCATGTTGAGCAGGGTCGATTTGCCGCTGCCCGATGGGCCGACAAAGGAGACGAACGACTTGGCCTCGATGGTGAAACTGACATTCCGGATCGCCGTCACCTCCACCTCTTCCGTGCGGTAGGTCTTTACCAGTTGCCTCGCCTCGACCAGGGCCATGTTTTTTCCTCCCAAAGAGTTAGCGGCCTTTTCCCTGGCCCTGGCCGCGATTGTTACCCGGCCCGGCGGGAGTCTGTTCCGGCCGGCCGGGCTGGCCGCCAAGTCCCAGTTCTTCCCGGCGCTCCATACCGCGGTTCTGTGGAGACGGCATCTGTTTGTAAGTTTTCTCCTGGCGGTTGACTTTCTCCTTCTCCTTCAGGCGTTCCTTGCGCTGTTCCGGTTCCGGCGCGCTTTCCGGCCGCCCCATATGCTGCTGCCGCTCTTCCGGACTCATCCGTTTAAGGCGCTGCTGCCATTCTTCCTGGAACGCTTGATGTTCCTCGCTGGTGGCCTGCTGCATGGCGCCCCGGCGGGCCGCCATTTCTTCGGTGCTCATGGCGCTGTAATCGGTGGCGGCCCCGGCGGAGCCACTTCCCAGGATAACGGCGGCCAAGAGCAACAGCATGGTTTTGGGATAACGGTTTTCAGGCATGGGTGGTTCCTCCGGTTTGGTTGGTCTTTTGTTACAGCATCATGCCGCCGGGATGGCCGGTCAAGCTTTTTCTGCGGGTGGCGGCCAGCAGCAGCCTTGCTTTTTGTTGTTGATGTGGCAGGCGCCTTGTCCGTCCTCCCGTTCGATCTGGATGGTGGTGTGGTGAATCGCAAAGTCGTGACGGAGTTGTTCGGCGGTTTGATGGAGAAAGGCGTCATCGGCGCCATCGGGCATCACCAGATGGGCGGTGAGTACGTTTTCGGTGGTGCTGGCCGCCCAGATGTGGAGGTCGTGGACGCAGGCCACCCCCGGCAATCCGGTGAGATAGTCGAGCACTGCCTGGGCATTGATCCGGGCCGGTACCCCGGCCATGCTCAGGTGGAGCGAATCCCGGAGCAGGCCCCAGCCGGCGATGAGCACCACCAGAGCGATGGCGATGGAGATCAGGGGATCGAGCCAGTTCCAGCCGCTCAGCATGATGCCCAGCCCGGCCGCCACCACCCCGGCCGAAACCGCGGCGTCGGCCGCCATGTGGAGAAAGGCGGCCTTGAGGTTGAGATCGCTTTTGCGGCCGGCCATGAACAGGAGGGCGGTGGCGGTGTTGATCGCCACCCCGATGGCGGCGACCACCATGATCGCCTGGCCGCTTACCTCCACCGGCGCGCGCAGGCGGCCGGCCGCTTCCCAGATGATGACCCCGACCGCGGCGCAGAGAAAAAGGGCGCTCCCCAAGGAAACCAGGATGGTGCCTTTTTTAAGGCCAAAGGTGTGACGGGCGGTGGCGCTCTGGCGGGCCATGATCATGGCGCCCCAGGCCAGCAGCAGGGTGACGACGTCGCTCAGGTTGTGGCCGGCGTCGGCAATCAGGGCCAGGGAGCCGGCCATAAAGCCGTAGCCGCCCTCCACCAGGACAAAGCCCAGGTTCAGGGCGGTGCCGATCGCAAAGGCCCGGCTGAAATCGGCCGGGGGGTGATCGTGACCGTGGTCGCGGGTCATTTTTTAAGCCATGCCAGGGCCTCGGCCTTGGTCGGCGTCTTGCCGACGCACTTGACCTGGCCGTCGATCACCACCGCCGGGGTGGAGAAGACTCCGAACTTGGCGATCTGCTGAAAGTCGCTGATTTTTTCGATGGTGGCCGCAACCCCGGTCTCCGCCACCGCCGCCCGCATGATTTTTTCCGTTTCGCCGCACTTGGCGCAACCCGGCCCCAGAACCTTGATTTCCATGATCAATCTCCTTGGTTTAGATGATGAGGTTGAAAAGATAGCCCACCAGCAGGATGCCGGTGCCGACCACCCCGACGAAAACCGCGATCAGCCGGGGTTTGAGCACCTTGCGTAAAATTACCACCTCCGGCAGGGAAAGGGCGATGACGCTCATCATGAAGGCGAGCACCGTTCCCAGGGCCGCCCCCTTGCCGAGCAGGGCCTGGATCACCGGCACGATCCCGGCCGCGTTGGCGTACATGGGAATCCCGATCACCACCGCCACCGGCACCGACCACCAGGCCTCCTTGCCCATGATCGAGGCCATGAATCCTTCCGGCACGTAGCCGTGGATTCCGGCCCCCACCCCGATCCCGAGCACCACGAAAATCCAGACCCGGCCGACGATCTCCCGCACCGACGCCTTGCCGTGGGCGAAACGCTGGGGCCAGGTCAGTTTTTCGTCCGGAACCTCGGAGGCATTGACATGCATCTCCCGCACCCAATCCTCGATGTGGTTTTCCAGTTTGAGGCGGCCGATGACAAAGCCGGCGACAATGGCAATGGTCAGGCCGGTGCCGAGATAGAGGGCCGCCACCTTCCAGCCCAAAAGCCCGTACAGCAGTACCAGGGCCACTTCGTTGACCATGGGGGCGGCGATCAGAAAGGAAAAGGTGACCCCCAGCGGGACGCCGGCGGTTACAAAGCCGATGAACAGCGGCACCGCCGAGCAGGAGCAGAAGGGGGTGGCGATGCCGAGCAGGGCGGCCAGGACGTTGCCGGTGGATTCCCGTTTGCCGGCCAGGATTTTGCGGGTCCGTTCCGGGGTGAAAAAAGAGCGCAGCACCCCCACCCCATAGACGACCAGGGTGAGCAGCATCAGCACTTTGGGGGTGTCGTAGATGAAAAACTGGATCGCCTCGCCCAAGTGACTCTCCGGGGCCAGACCGAGCAGCTCGAAGGTGAGATACCGGGAAAAGGGCAGCAGTTGCCGGTAGATCAGAAACCAGGCGACCAGGCCGGCGGCCCCGAGCAGCAAGGAGGCCAGCGGCGGGCGCGGTTGGGGGGCGTTTTCGTTCAGGGGGTCCGCGGTTGGCATGTCTTTTCCCTCGTGGTTTCCAGGCAATCGAACAGTTTGAGGATACAGGGGGCGGTGAGCTGATAAAAAACATTGGCCCCGCGCCGCTGGTAGCGGACCAGCCCGGCCTGGCGCAGCACGGCCAGATGTTTGGATACGGTGGAGAGATCACCCCCGGCCAGTTGCTGGAGTTCGCCGACGCAAAGCGCCTCTCCGGCCAAGGCTTCCACCATCAGCAAACGGCTGGGATGGGCCAGGGCCTTGAGAATGGCGATCCGTTTCGCCTGCACTGACGGGCTGATATTTAACGGTAGCGGCTTCATACTTGGCAATTTAAGCAAATTATTAAGATTTGTCAAAAAATAAAATCGCGATCAGAATTCGCCTGCCGCCTGCGTCAGGAGATATTAAGCCATTTTTTGAGGAGATAGCGGGTGATGTCGCCGCCCCGGCGGGGTGGGGGATGGCGGGCGAGATAATCGGGCCGGTGCTGGTCGGGCAGGAGATCGCGGGCCAGCGCCCCGGCCAGGTAGTGGAGGTGCCAGCCGTGGCGGGCCAGGCGGCGGCAGTAATCGGCATCGGCGTAGAGGGTGGCGAAGCCCTGATCCAGGAAACCGACCTCTTCTAATGCCTCCCGCCGGATGAGGAGGGCGCGGCCGGATAGATATTCCGCCTCGAACTCGGCCAGCAGGGGCTGGTCGGCGTAAAAATGGCGGCGGAACAGGGGGGCGGCCAGGGAGGCGATCAAGGCCGCGACCGTTGGCGGCCGGGGCGGGGCTTCGTTTGCGGCCGGATCAGGCGAGTTGTTCC
>DIKC01000065.1 GCA_002421565.1 Desulfobulbaceae bacterium UBA5628
GGCACGCAGGCCCGCCCCGGCCGCCGCTCTCGCATTATTCCGAATATCCAGACACCAATTCAGAAGGAGCAAAATATCATGAGCAAGGTAATCGTGGCCGGGGCCGCGGGCCGAATGGGACGGCGGATATGCGCCATGGTCCAACAGCAGCCCGGCCTCACCCTGGCGGCCGGCTTTGAACGGGCAGGCAGTTCCGAAATCGGCAAGGATCTGGGCGAACTGGCCGGGATCGGCTCGCTGGGAATCGCGGTGGCCGATAGCCTGGAGGCGGTGATCGAGCAGGGCGATGTGATCATCGATTTTACCTTCCATGAGGCGACCATGGAGATCGCCAGGCAGGCGGCCGCCCACGGCAAGGCGATGGTGATCGGCACCACCGGACTCAGTGGCGCCAACCTGGCCGAGCTGAAGGAACTGGCGAGCAACGCCTTTCCCTGCGTCCAGTCCCCCAACATGGCGGTGGGAGTCAATGTTTTGTTCAAGGTTGCCCGCCAGATGGCAGCCATCCTCGGCGACGCCTACGACATTGAAATCGTCGAGGCCCACCACCGGCTGAAAAAAGACGCCCCCAGCGGCACTGCCCTCAAGCTGGGCGAGATGGTGGCGGAAGGGGTCAAGCGCAATCTCGACGAGGTGGCGGTGTACGCCCGCCACGGAATCATCGGCGAGCGCACCGATAAGGAAATCGGGATCCAGACCATTCGGGCCGGGGATATTGTCGGCGAGCATACGGTCTATTTTGCCGGGGCCGGGGAACGGCTGGAGATCACCCACCGGGCCCACAACCGGGACAACTTCGCCCGCGGCGCGGCCCTGGCCGCCGCCTGGGTGACCGGCAAGCCCAACGGCCTTTACACCATGTTCGACGTCCTCGGCCTCAACAACCTGTGATCACGCCGGTGGAGGCCTACCTCGGGCTGGGCTCCAACCTGGGGGACGGCCGCCGCAATCTGAACGCGGCCTGGCAACGGCTCGGCCGGGAAGCGGGGATCGAGCTGCTGGCCCTTTCCCGCTTCTATCGGAGCGCTCCGGTGGGGATGGTCTCGGAGCATTGGTTCACCAATGCGGTGGGGCGGATTAAGACGAATTTGCCGCCGGATAAATTACTTGGCGTGATGCTGGCAATTGAGCTAGAATTAGGAAGGGATCGCAGCCAGGGGCGGGATCGGATCATTGATCTCGATTTGTTGCTTTACGGCGACCGGATCATTGATCTGCCCGGTTGCCTCGTACCCCATCCGGACTTGGCGGAGCGCCTTTTCGTGCTGACCCCGCTGCTGGAACTGGCCCCGGAACTGGTGCATCCGCAATTGCACCGCTCGATCCGGGAATTGCACCAGGCCGCCCAGGCCGGTAAGGAAGCGTTATGTCCCCTTTGAAAATCATTGTTCTGCTGGCGCTTTTTTACCTGCTTTACCGGTTGTTCAGCGCCGGCCGCCGGAAGAAGGTAAACGCCGGGGCCGCCTCCAGCGAGCGGCCGCCGGTGGGCCACGACGTGCTGGTGGAAGACCCGGTCTGTCATGCCTATGTACCCAAGGGGCAGGCGATCGCTCTCCGGCACGGCGATAAAACTCACTATTTTTGCAGCGAAAAATGCTGCCGGGTCTTTTTGACCCATTCCGATCAAGAAAAAGGAGAAACCGGATGAAATTTTTTATCGATACCGCCAACCTCGACGAAATCCGCCAGGCCGTGGATATGGGCATGGTGGACGGGGTTACCACCAATCCCTCGCTGATTGCCCGGGAAAATCGCCCCTTTGAGGAACTGCTGCGGGAGATTACCGCCTTGGTGGACGGCCCGATCAGCGCCGAGGTGATCAGCCTGGAAAGCGAGGGGATGGTGGCCGAGGGCAAGCAACTGGCGGCGCTCCATCCCAACATCGTGGTCAAGATTCCGATGACCACCGCCGGGCTCAAGGCGGTCAAGCAATTGACCGATGAAGGAATAAAGACCAACGTCACCCTAGTCTTTTCCTCCACCCAGGCATTGATGGCGGCCAAGGCGGGGGCGAGCTACGTCAGCCCTTTTGTCGGCCGGCTGGATGATATTTCCCAGAACGGGATGAACCTGGTGGAAGAGGTGCTGACCATTTATGATAACTACGGCTACGCCACCGAGATCATCGTGGCCAGTGTCCGCCACCCCATGCATGTGGTGGAATCGGCGGTACTCGGAGCCCATATCGCCACCATCCCCTTCAAGGTGATTGCCCAGTTGGCGGCCCATCCGCTGACCGACATCGGGATGGAAAAATTCCTGGCTGACTGGGAAAAACGGAAGAAATAGGGATGAAAATGCGTCGCGCCTTCTCCATTGCCGCTCTCTTCCTGGCCGTCTGGCTGGCGCCGTTGCCGGCGGTCGGCCGGGGAGATATCTATACCTATGTGGATAAAAACGGCAATCTCCATTTTACCAATGTCCCTGGAGACAGCCGCTTCAAGCCGGGAGTGCGCCGGATTTCCACCGGCCGCTCCATCCGGCCCGGCAACCCCGCCCGTTTCGAGCACCATATCCGGGAGGCGGCCGGTTACTATGACGTTGATCCCCTGCTGATCAAGGCGATCATCAAGGTGGAGTCGGACTTCGATCATCTGGCCGTCTCCCCCAAGGGCGCCCAGGGCCTGATGC
>DIKC01000070.1 GCA_002421565.1 Desulfobulbaceae bacterium UBA5628
GGCAGCATCAGGTCGAGGAGGATCATATCCGGCAGGCCGGCAGCCAGTTCCTCGCGGGCGGCGGCCAGGGAATCGGCGGTGCGCAGAGTGAAACCATGCAGTTCCAGGTTGGCCTTGAGAACCATCAGGATGTCCGGGTCATCGTCAATGGCCAGCAGGGTGCGAGTACCATCGTTCATGCCGACAACTCCGGTGTTTGGGGAATGGTGAAAAAGAAGCGCGCCCCTGATTCGTGGCCTGGGGCGGTCATCCCGATAGCGCCGCCGTGGGCCTCGATAATGCCGCGGCAGATCGCCAGGCCCAAGCCGCTCCCCTCCTTATTGCCCAATTTGTAGAACTTGTCAAAAATCTTTTCCCGTTCGGTGGCCGGAACTCCCGGCCCCTGGTCGATCATCTCCACCATCACGCCGTCCGGCTCGGCGGCGGCCCGGACGGTCACCGTCGAATGGGCAGGCGCGAATTTCAGGGCATTGCCCATGAGATTGGTGAGTACCTGCCGGATGCGGTCTTCATCGGCCCTGATCGGCAAAGCCGCCGACAGCAAGCTGGCAAGCTCCACCTCCTTGTCCTTGGCGATAAAGGAGAAAGCGGCGACGATTTCCCGAATTACCGCCGCCAGGTCAAAATCGGTACGGTGCAGCACCGCCACCGCGTTCATTTCAATCCGCTCCAGATCGAGCATGATATTGACCATCCGGATCAGGCGATCGGTATTTTTTCCGATCAGCTCGAAGAAGGCGAGCATCTCGTTGATCCGGCAGCCGCCTGCCGCAGCCGGCGCCAGGGTGGCGATTTTCGCGGAGACGTATTCAATGGATCCCTTGATCGAGGTGAGCGGGGTGCGTAGTTCGTGGGAGGCGCGGGCGATGAAGTCCGACTTGCGCTCGTTCATCGCCTCTAGCTGCTGGTTGGCCTCCTGCAACTGCCGGTTGGCGGTGGCCAAGTCCATCGTGGCGGCCCGGATTTTGTCCTCCAGGCCGAGGTGATAGTCGGTGAGTCGTTCGGCCATGTCGGCAAAGGTGAGGGCAAGTTCCTCCAGTTCGTCGCCGGTGCGTGGAAGCGCGGCATCATCATAGCGCCGGCCCTCGGAAAATTGACCCATCGAGGCGGAAAGTTTTTTTATCGGCGTTATTACCAGACGGTGGGTCATCACGATTATCGCCCCGCTCAGCACCGCCACCACCAACAGCATGGACGTAAACATGGTTCGCCGGTTGCGGGTGGCAGCGGCAAAGGTCTCGCTCATGGGCAGGGTGACGCTGATCGCTCCCCGCACGTCTCCAACCGTATAGTTTTGACGGTCATGGCAGCGTAGGCAGACATCCTCCACATAGAGAGGAGCAATATAACGCAGATAGGGGTGGCGGTTGATGGTCTCGAGGCCGATGAATTCCTTCAGCCCTTTTTGTTCAAAGGCGAGAAGGGCGGTGCGTTCGAAAGAATCCGGAGCATTTTCCGGGTTAGTTAATTGCAAACTGGTGATGTGAAACCAGAATAATCCTTGTTCGCGAGCGTACTTGGCCAGTTCCTTGGTAACCATGGCCGGAGTTTCCCGGACAAAGCGGCGGCCTTGCGTATCGATGATCTCCGGGTCGCTGACATAGGGGGTCGGTTCCAGCCGAGGCAGTTTTTCCACCAGAATCCCGCCGTGATCGGCGATCCACTTGCGCATCAGTACGATCTGACGAAATACCGCTCTGGCTTCGTTTTCCGCCTGCTGGATAATCAGCCGTTCCTGGCGCTGATTGATCACATAAAAGGTGGCCCCAAGGGCGACCAGCATGGTCAGGCTGCATCCGATAATGAATTTGAGACTGAGTGTAAAACGCATGACCTGTCCGTGCGCCCGGCGATGGGACGCTTTTTAAATTTACTTTCCCCCAAGAAGGCCATATTATCCGGGTCGCGGATGATATGCAATCAATGGCTTTTGTGAACAGGAGCAGATTATGCAAGATAGTCAACCGCCGGAACCGGAAGAAGCCGTTTTTGAACGCCACCTGGCCACTATCATGATGGCGGATGTGGTCGGCTACAGCCGGATGATGGGAGAGAGCGAAGAACGCACGGTGCGAATGCTGCGCGGCCACCGGGAGGTCTTTGATGCCTTGCTCAAGGCCCATCGCGGCCGGATTTTCAATACCGCCGGCGATGCCATCCTGGCAGAATTTCCCAGCGCGGTGGAGGCGGTGCGCTGCGCCACCGAAATCCAGTCGGCCCTGCGTACCCGCAACGAGCATTTTCCGGAAGATCAACGGATGTGGTTCCGGATCGGGATCAATCTCGGCGATGTCATTTCCCAGGGAACCGATTTGCTCGGCGACGGGGTCAATGTCGCGGCCCGGATTCAGACCGTGGCCGAGCCGGGCGGGGTCTGTATTTCCGGCAGTGTTTACGATCAGATTCAGAACAAGCTCACCCTTCAATTCAAAATGATGGGCGAACGCAGTTTTAAAAACATCGCCCAGCCGATCCGTACCTTTTCCATCTCCGAATCGGAAAGCGGTTCCATGCCGACGAGCGTATCGTTGCCGCCCCCCAAAAAGAGTTCCAGGGCGACGCTGATTATCGCGCTGGCCGGTGGGCTTTTCCTGCTGGCGGCGGCTGGCGCCGGTTACTGGCTTTATCAGGGCGGGGAGCAAAACCGGCAGGTCGAGGAAACACGCCAGGCCGTTGTCTTGGAGCAGGAAGCGGCCCGGGAATTGCGCCAGGCGCTTGAATTGGAGCGGCAAGCGGCCGAAGCGCAACGGCGGCTGATCGAGGAAGAGGCCGCCTTGGCGGCCAGGGAACGGGAGATGGCCGAGGAGGCGCAGCGGCAGGCCCGGGAGGTGCAGTTGGCGGCGGAGGCCGCCAGGCGTCAAGCTCGGCTGGAGGCTGAGGCGGAATTTGCCAAGGCGGCCCTGGAGCGGGCGGAGCTGGAAAAACAGCGCCTGGATCAGGAACTTAAACAGGTTGCGGCGGAAAAGAAAACGGCCGAGGCCCAGCGTGTGGCCTTAGAGGCTCAGGCCGCCCAAGCCGCCCAGGCGACCAAGGCGACCCAGGAAAAAGCAGCGGCCGCGGTCAGTCCCTTTGACGGTATCTATGAGGGCAGTCTGTGCAATGAGGCAACGGCTGATCGTGATCGGATTTGCTGGTCGGTGCTTCTTAAAGTGATGAAGGGTGAGCTTGCTGCCACCTGGCCGACCCGGAGCGGTAAACCAGGGGTGGTTAAAGGAACAATTACCCCTGAGGGGGCGGTTGCCATGGTGCTAGATGGCTGGAAGCCCGATGGTCAGGCGATTAGCGCCAGCCTTAACGGCAAAGCGGAACAGAACATGATCAAGGCCAGCGGTAAATGGGAGATGGGGTTACCGGTAAGCGGTGAATGGAAAAAGGGCGACTGAATCAACGATTAAAATTCGGCGTACTTTGATCTTTGCCCGGCAACACTCCGTCCCGCAACATTTTTTCCAGGATGGCGCAAAGTTCCGTCTTACTGTAAAGGGTGGGCGTGGCGGCCGCTTTCTTGCCGACTTTCTGGTCCGTAGTTATTTTTGGTTTTCTTTCGCCGGCACGGCGTAAACGGGTCTTGCCGGACTGGCTCGATTTGGCTGAATTACTTGATTTTGCAGTTTTCTTGGCATTGATCGGCTTGTCCATTTTGTGGGGGGCCTGATTCTGGGTAACGTTAACGGGCGGGGATTCCGTAAAGGGGAGCGGTTCGTAGGCCAGGTCGATGCCGAAGAGGGCGCCGAGATCGCCATCTTCCATTACCCGGGCGCTTTTGCGAGTGCTGTCGGCCAGGATGCGGGCGCTGCTTTCACGTACCGCCCCGGCGATCAGATCTGCCATCTCCACCCGGCGTAGGGTGAAAAAAAGCGCCGGTTCCTCGTCAAGGCGAGCCCCGACTCCGTAAAGGGTGGCGGCCACATGTTTGCACATGTTGGCCCAGTCCGGGCAGGAACATTGAAAGCTTATTTCGGCCGGCGCCGGGAAAAGACCTTCCCCCGCCGCCATGAATATATCGGCCAGCTCAGCCGGGAACCGACCGGCCAGCAGGTCGGGCAAGGCTTCGATTCGCCCCTGGCAACACTCTTTGATTTTTTGCCATTTGGCCGGAACCAGGGCCTTAATGGTCACCATCACCTCGTAGGGTTTGCTTCTGCTGCCCTGAACCAGGGCTCGGATTTCTCCGGCCGCGATTTGCAGATCAAGTACCGCCCCGTGCCGAACATAGCTTCGCCCGCGGCCGATTCGGTTGCTGTAGTCGGCATAGCGTTCAAGATTGGCGTTCCAGCCTTTTCCCCACCAGGTGCGGGCCAGGCCATGCCCTTTCAGGGTCACCGGCCGAATGGCGGGATTCTTGTCTCGCAGTTGGGCAAGTTTTTTGAGTGCCGTGGCCTTCTTGGCGGCCACTGAAACGTATTTGGGGAAAAAAGAATAACGCATCGGCGCTGCTCCTTATGTTTCTTCAACTCAGGCGGAAAAGATCGAATAATTCCTCATTGTTCATTTCCGTCAACCATTTTTCACCGCTGGTCGGGATTATGGCCGCCGCCAAGTCGGATTTTTGTTCAAGCATGGCGTCGATTTTCTCCTCGACGGTGCCCTTGGTGATCAATTTGTGGACCATAACCTTGCGTTGCTGGCCGATGCGAAAGGCCCGATCCGTGGCCTGGTTTTCCACCGCCGGATTCCACCAGCGGTCAAAGTGGATCACGTGGTTGGCGGCGGTCAGATTCAAGCCGACTCCGCCGGCCTTGAGCGAAAGAACCATAAACGGGATGTAATCCTGCTCGCCTTGGAACTCATCGATAAGATCCTTGCGCTTTCCTACCGCGGTGCCACCATGCAGGATCAGGCCGGGACGGCCGAAAATTTCGCCAAGAAAGCGGTGCAAGGGGGCGGTCAGTTCCCGGAATTGGGTGAAGATCAGTGCCTTTTCCCGTTTTTCGTAAATGGTTTCACAAATTTCGCGCAGGCGGGAGAATTTGCCGCTTTCCGGCTCGGCAAAATCGCCGTTGTTGCCCAGGTACTGGTCGGGGTGGTTGCACAACTGCTTAAATTTGGTCAGGGCGGCCAGGATCAACCCCCGTCGCCGGATGCCGTCGGCCGTCTCTAATTGTTGGCGCAGGCTCTCGATTGCCCCCTGGTAGAACACAACTTGTTTTTTACTTAACTCAGCCCAGCTTTTAATTTCCACCTTGTCGGGCAGATCGCCGATAATCGCGGGATCGTTTTTCATTCTCCTGAGGATAAAGGGAGCGATCATCCGGCGCAAGCGGCCGTAACCGCCGGGATCGATGCTCATTTGTTTGCTCAGGGCGGTGAACTCCTTGGGGCTGCCCAGCAGGCCGGGATTGAGGAAATCGAAGAGCGACCAGAGATCGCTTAAACGGTTTTCAATGGGGGTCCCGGTTAGAGCCAGCCGGCGAGCGGCCCGCAATTTTTTGATCGTCCGGGTCTGGGCGGTGGTCGGATTTTTGATCGCCTGGGCTTCATCGAGGATCAGCAGACGCCACTCTTTTTCCCTTAGCCAGTCATATTTTTGGATCAGGGTGTAGGAGGTGATTACTAGATCAAGATTTTGCAACTCTTGGGGTGAGGGGATCGGCACCTTACCGGTACGGTGCAGGCCCGGATGGGCGATCAAAAAACGTAACTCCGGGGAGAAATTTTCTATTTCCCGTCCCCAGTTGCTCAGCAACGAGGCCGGTACCACCAGCAAGGAGGGGCCGGGGTGGCTGCTTAAGGCATTGAGCAGAGCCAACACCTGCACCGTTTTGCCCAGGCCCATGTCGTCGGCCAGGCAGGCCCCGAAACCCATTTGGTAATGGTGATGGAGCCAGTTGAGGCCGACGGCCTGGTAGGGACGTAACTCGGCCCGAAAACGGCGATCGGTATTTACCGGAAGCAGGGTGGTCGGTTGTTGCAATTTATCGTGCAAATCTTGTAGCCAGCGGCCGTTTTCCACGGCATCGATTTCGTTCGGAGTTTCTTTGCCGGCAAGGCCGGCGCCTTCTTGCAATTGCAGGCGGAGGGCGGTGCGAAAATCAATGCCCCCGGCGGCGGCCGCTTGCCGTTCGAGTTCCTCGCAGGCCGCTAAAGTACGGCGCAGGCGTTCGTGATCAACCTCCACCCAGCGTCCCTTGAGCAAGGCCAAACCCTCGCCCTCGGCCAACAAACGACTGGCTTCCTCCTGGCTGATCTCTTCGTCCCCCAGCAGCAGTCTGGGACGGAAATCGAGCAGGGAGGCAAAGCCCAAGTGGGTGGGCTCCCGTTCTCCTATTCGAATGTTGAGTCGCAGCGAAGCCTGGCGCCGGTTCCACCAGTCGGGAATCCGGCAGATGATCCCGGCCTCTTCGTAGAGAGGGATTTCCCGCAAAAAGGTGTACGCTTCCGAGGCCGACCAGGTTAAGGGGTGAAAAAGTTCGCCGTTGGCTAAAATTTCCCGGATCAAGGCGCTGGCCTTGGCGGTTCGGTGGACGGTGATCAGGAGATCAAGCAGTTTTGCTTCGTTTCCGGCATATTCCTGTAAAGCATGCTTTAATGGCAGATGACGATGCGGACTGCCGGCTGTCGCTGCTCGTACCGAGTAGGTGGCGAGAAAGGCGAAGGGCGACTCTCCCCGCCGGTTTTCCACCAGATGAAAATAAACCCGCCCGGCCAGGTGTAAATCAGTGCGATGGGCTTGGATAAAGGAGGCGACGCTGCCGTTGTGGACGGCGATTCTGGTGGCAAAAGCCCGGTTCAATGCCTGCCAGGTTTCTCGTAGCAGATCGAGATTCAGGTGCTCGGAGCCGGTCATGGGCGGTGATTCGGCCAGCAGACGGAGCAGTTCCTCGTCGTCAAAGGTAATCACCGCGGCCTGGCGTAATTCTTCCAGGTCGGGAGTAAGGCCGAGGCGGCGGGCAAAAAAGGCGGCCAGGCGGCGCCAGAAGTTCAGGGAAGAGGGGAGCGGCGTTTGCTGATCGCCCAAACCCAGGCTTAATAACCAGCCGTTCGGATCATTTTGGTATTGGCGTTGAATATGTTGTTGCAGGGCAAAGCTGGCGGCGACGTGCTTTTCTTCCCGTCCGGTCGAGGATTGGACGTCAGTCCATTCCAGTTGCAGGCGCCCCGAGGCAAGTAAAACAGCCTGCAATTCAGTGGTCTGTTCGATCATGGCGACGGCGGATTTATTGGTGAGTTGTTTTTTGTATCATTTCCGCGTCCGGGGGGCGAACGTAGAGGGGGCCGGCGGTGGGGGCGAGAAATTCCCGGCGTTGCCAGGAGGTGGTGGCCAGTCCGCCGATGGCGGCGGCCCGGGCAAAAGCGAGGGCCGGCGGCGCGAAACGGGCCAGGTCGCCCAGTTTTTCCCGCAACAGCTTACGGTAGAGGGTGGCCCCGCTGCCGATCATGAGGGTGGGGGTGG
>DIKC01000156.1 GCA_002421565.1 Desulfobulbaceae bacterium UBA5628
CGCGCCGAGGGCGCCGGCAAGATCGGGGGCGTCCGGCACCAGAAGCCGTATCCCTTCTCCCAGCCTCTCGCCTAGCAGGGCGACCATCGCCGGGTTTTTTGCCACCCCGCCGGTGAAAACAAGGGTGCCGTCGCAGCCAAGGCGACCGAGCATGGCGGCAAGTCGGTTGATCACCGCAAGATGCACCCCCCTGGCGATCCGGTCGGCCGGCATTCCCTGGTTTTTGAGGGAGATCACCTCCGACTCGGCAAAGACCGTGCACATGCTGTTGAGTACGGTTTCGCCCCCCGCGGCCAGGGCCGCCCCGCCGAATTCGCTTAAAGAAAATCCCAGGGTGAGGGCCATGATCTCCAGAAAACGGCCGGTGCCGGCAGCGCACTTGTCGTTCATCTGGAAATTGCTCACCCGGCCGGAGGCATCGAGGGCAATGACCTTGGCGTCCTGGCCGCCGACATCAACGATGCAGCGGCATTCCGGAAAGTGATGCCGTACCCCCAGGGCATGGGCCTTGATTTCGGTGATCACTCCGTCGGCAAAATGCTGCCTGGCAAGATGGCGGCCATAACCGGTGGCCACCAGCCGCCTCGGCCTGCCGTACGGGGCCAGCATCGCCAGAGCCTGACTGGCCGGATCGAAGCCGCTCTCGGCAATGGCCGAAGCCATCATCTTGCCCTCTTCGACCACAGCCAGCTTGATGGTCCGTGAACCGAGATCGATGCCGATGAACATGGCTCAGCCCCGGATCTGTTCGAGAAAGGCCTCGACCCTGGTCTGCAACTGCCCCACGTCCTCGGGCGAGTAATCAGACTCGATGGCCAGGTAGGGAATGCCTTCTTTCTCGCAGGCCTCGCGGATCTTGATCTCCTCAATGTTGTAGGTGTGGCAGAACTGGAGCGAGTAATGGAGCAGCCCCTGTGCTCCGGAAGCGCGGTATTCCTTGAGCACCTGGTCGACCCGTTCGTCGTTGGGGGTAAAACAGGAGCAGTCGATCTGCATGTAACGATCGGTGAGGGCCTCGAGCTGGGCCTCCATGGCGGTATGGCTTTCGTCGATCAGATCCTTGAAATAGCGGCTGCCGATGCAGGACTCCTCGCCAACCACCACCGCGCCTGCGGTCTCCACCAGGTTATGGACCTTCCAGTTGGGCAGGGCCATGGGAACGCCGGAAACCATCACCCGCGGGGCCGAAGCCGGGACTACTCCCACTCCGTTGCCGATCCGTTCATCCAGTTCGTCGCAAAGGAGGTTGACCTCCCTGGCAAAGCGGACCGGTTCGTCGTAAAAGGCGATTTGCTCGATGAGCAGTGCGTCCTTGCCGCTGATCGGCGCCGGACTCGCGGCCCTGAGGGCGGTGAGCCGCTGGAGGGCCCGGCGTTTGTCGTTGATGACCCGGATGGCCCCGGCCAGTTCGTTCGCGGAAATGCTTGTGTGGCAAACCTCCTCAACTTTGGCCTTGAAATCCCGGACCTCTTCCAGCCACAAGGTTTTGTCCCGCGCCCGCTTCATCTGGGGAATTTCCATGACATGGGTGGGCACCAGCCGGTCGAGGAGCTCCCAGGTCTTTTTCTTGGCATCGCAGGTGGTTTCGCCATAGACGAAATCCACCGCCTGGAAGTAGGGGCAGATCCGGCCCGCCTTGAAGCCGTATGCCGACTTCACCATCGGGCAGATGTTGCGGGGAAGCACCTTTTCCGCATCCGGCACCGAGCCCTGCGAGCCGCCGCACAGGCCGACGCAGATCCCGCCCGCCGCGACGACGATCTCTTCGGGAATATACACACAGAAGGTGCCCACCACCGGCTTGCCCTCTTTTTTGGCAGCCAGCAACTCTTCGACCCGGCGACCGAAGATCTCGGCGATCATCTCATCGAAATAGGCCATCCGATCTGGACGGTTCACCTGGCCGAGAAACATCTTGCCATAAACCTCACCCAGCATCTGGCGGGCCTTGTCAAAACGGGGCACATCCATGTCCAGGGCCGCCCACATCTCCGGGTAAGGCCTGACCGTAAAATTTTCCGCACTCATATCCGGTCCTCCTGTTTCGCTGTTTTTTCCACCGGCAGCCCCGCTTCCTTCCAGTCGGCAAAGATCGCCTGATTGTTCTTCTCGTAGCCAAGCTTTTTCAGCTTGCGGTAGGCGTTGTAGCTGCGGCCGCCGGAGTTGCAATAGACGATGATTTTTTTCTCTTTGTCGAGCACCCCGGACTGCGAGGCAAAGGAGGCCAGAGGCAGGTTGATCGCGCTGGGGATATGGCCTGCGGCAAACTCCTCCGGATCGCGGACGTCCACCAGGGTATAGGAGCCGGCCCCGGTCTTGATCAGGACGTCAAGCTCCCTTGGGGAAATCTTGGTGGTTTCGATCTTTTTTTCGTAATCCGGCCCGGCGTAGATCGGCAGACCCTTCTCCTCCCAGACCGGCATTCCCTCGGCATAGATCAGGATTTTTTGAAAGCCCAGAGCCTGAGCCTTGACCGCCGCCTTCTTGCTTTTGCCGCACTTGACCCCGTTGCAGTAGAAAACCAGGGTCGTCGATTTGTCGGCCGGAAGCAGGCCGGCATACTCGGCGAATTTCGGTTCCGGGATGCTGATCGCCCCCTTGATGTGGACCTCCTGGTACTCTTCAGGATTACGGGCGTCAATCACCGTCATCGACTCCTTGGTGTCCAGCATCTTCTTCAGCTCTTCGGTGTCGATCCGGCTAAATTCATTCTTCGCCGGGGTAGTGGTGGATGGCGAGCCGGCAAAAGCCGGCAAGGCGATGAATGTCACAATGGATAACAGCAGCAAAATGATTTGTTTTTTCACGGTGTTCCTCTTTTGTTTCGGATTGATCAATAAACAGGGGCGCTGAACCGACGGATCATTTACCGGTCACCAGCATCACACGGTGCGGCCATTTCTCCTCGCCCCCGGTCAGGATGAAAAACTTTGTCTCCGCCACTCCCTGGCTTTTAAGGTAACTGAAGGTCTTTTTTGCGCCGCCGCCCCGGGGGCAGATAATCACTACCTCATGGCCGCTTTGTCCTGGGTATCTTTTCATGATTAGATTCTTCTGATAAATGATTGGGCAAATTTTTAACAGCCGCACGAACCGGACGAGCAAGAGCCACCGCCGCAGCCGCCGCCCGAGGTAAGCTTCTTTTCGGAACTCACCGCGAAGCCGCCGCCCCCGCTGCAGCCGCAGCTCGCACTGGATTTGACGAAATCGACCTTGATGGCCCCGGTGGTGGCAAACATCCCGCCATCCACAAGAAAGGTGAATCCCCCTTCCTCAAATACCTTGTCCGAGTCCTTTTTTGCGTCCAGGCCAAGGCCCAGGCCCACCCCGGAGCAACTGCTCTGCATGACCACCCGGATAGCCGAGTCGAGGTTGTTTTTTGCAAAATGCTCCTTGAGATTGGTTATTGCTGATTCCGTTACTTCAAGCATGATCTTCTCCTTGTGTGGGTTGAACTGCCCGTTGAGATTTCAGACAAACAGCTCGTTCAGAGCCTTTTCGCATTTTTCCGCCACCAGCCCGGCAACGGTCTTTCTGGAAAAATCCCCTCCCTTCATCATTTCGCGGGAGGCGTTGATCAGCCCGGTGCGGATCTTGCGGCCGCGAACCGCTTCGGCGGCTTCGGCAAGACGGGTTCGCAACGCCGCCTGATCCAGCCCCTCCGAGGAACCCAGCGGACCGAGGGCTGCCACCCGTTTGGTAAAGGCGGTGATGATCTTTACGAAGTTGGGGCCTTCGGCAGCCGAGGCCCAGTCGATGAGGAAACGTTCCCGGTTCACCCCCAGCCGGTCCAGGGCCTCGTGAACCAAGGAGGCGGAAACCAGGGCGTGGTAATTGCCGTCGATGTAGTGGCATTCGCCGGGATGACAGCCGCCGACAAAGATAGCGTCCGCTCCCGTGGCCAGCCCTTCCAGGGGAAAAGAAGGATCTAGCCTGCCGGTGCACATCATCCGGATGACCCGCAGATTGGGGGGATACTGGTAGCGGCCCACCCCAGCCGAATCGGCGGCGGTGTAGCAGCACCAGTTGCAGAGGAAGCC
>DIKC01000190.1 GCA_002421565.1 Desulfobulbaceae bacterium UBA5628
ATCACCAAACGGGAAACCTGCTGGACCTGCGAAGGCAGCGGCCTGCGGCCCGGCTCCCGGCCGGAGACCTGCCCCACCTGCCACGGCCGGGGCCAGGTGCTTCACGCCCAGGGGCCGTTCCGGATTCAAACCGCCTGCCCCCATTGCCACGGACAGGGACAGATCATCAGCGATCCCTGCCAGGATTGCCACGGCGAAGGGCTGGTGATCCGCGCCAAGAAGGTCAGCCTGAAAATTCCGGCCGGGGTGGACAGCGGCGCCCGGATGCGGCTTCGGGGCGAAGGCGAGGGCGGCCGCAAGGGCGGCCCCTCCGGCGATCTTTACGAAATCATCCAGGTGGCGGCCCATGAATTTTTCCAGCGGGAAGGCGACAATATCATCGGGATCATTCCCATCTCCTTCACCCAGGCCGCTCTGGGCTGCACCATGGACGTGCCCACCATCCACGGCCCCAAGCCGCTGACGGTGCCGGCCGGCACCCAACCGGGCCGCGCCTTCGTCCTCAAGGGAGAAGGGGTGCCGCGCCTGCGGGGCGGCGGCCGGGGCGACATGATCTGCGAGATTCAGGTGCGGATTCCGACCAAGCTCAATAAGCGGCAAAAGGAACTGCTCGCCAAGTTGACCGAGGAAGAAAAAAAAGGCCCGGAAGGGGAAGAAGAAGGTTTTTTGAAAAAATTCTTCCATTTGTAAACAGTCCGACTATAACTGCAAGGCAGGATGGAGAGCATGGGCAAAAAAAGCGGCGGCCTGACCCATTTCGATGCCGACGGCCAGGCGATCATGGTGGATGTGGCCGGCAAGGCGGACACCACCCGGATTGCGGTGGCCGGGGGCGAAATCACCATGAGCGCCGAGGCATTTGCCCTGATCAAGGCCGGTCGGATCGCCAAGGGCGACGTTCTCGGGATCGCCCGGGTGGCCGGCATCATGGCGGCCAAAAAGACCAGCGGCCTGATCCCCCTCTGTCACCCGCTCAATCTGAGCAAGGTGACGGTTGACTTCCATCTGGACGAGGCGCGCGCCACGGTGGCAATCGAGGCGACCGTCGGCCTTACCGGCAAAACCGGGGTGGAAATGGAGGCTCTTACCGCCGTCTCGGTGGCGGCGCTTACCATATATGATATGTGCAAGGCGGTGGACAAGCGAATGACCATCAACCAGATTCGGCTGCTCAGCAAAAGCGGCGGCAAAAGCGGAACCTTCACAAGGGAGTGACGGCGTGAACCAGGAAAAGCTCGATTATTTTCGTAAAAAACTGGAAGATCTGCGAACGGAGTTGCTCAGCGAGGCGGAAAAAACCATCAGCGAGATGACCGACCACAACGACAACTACCCCGACCCCACCGACCGGGCCAGCGCCGAATCGGATCGCAGCTTTGAACTCAGAATCCGCGACCGGGAACGCAAGTTGCTGGCCAAGATCAACGAGGCGATCGAGCGGATCGACGAAGGCACCTACGGGATCTGCGAATGCGGTGAGGATATCTCCGACAAGCGCCTGGAGGCCCGGCCGGTGACCACCCTCTGCATCGCCTGCAAAACCCGGCAGGAAAACGAAGAAAAGGCCCGCAAGGGACTCTAGGCGGAACCCCATGCCGGAACTGCGGAAAGATCCGATCATCGGGCGCTGGATCATCATCGCCACCGAACGGGGCAAGCGGCCCAGCGATTTTATCGTCGACCGCAACCACGTGCGCGGCGGTTTTTGCCCGCTCTGTCCCGGCAACGAAAACACTACCCCGCCTGAGGTGCTGGCCTATGCTCCTCCCGGCCGCCACGCCAACCAGCCGGGCTGGCAGTTGCGGGTGGTGCCGAATAAGTATCCGGCCCTGGTAATCGAGGGCGAGATCGGCAAGGAAGGGGAAGGGCTCTACGACAAGATGAACGGGATCGGGGCCCACGAGGTCATCATCGAAACCCCGGATCACAACGAATCCTTCACCCACCTGCCCCTGGAACGGATGACCCAGGTGTTCATGGCCTACCGGGAACGACTGGTCGATCTCGGCAAGGACGACCGCTTCCGCTACGTGATGCTGTTCAAAAATTACGGGGCCGCGGCCGGCGCCTCCTTGGAGCATTCCCACTCCCAGCTCATCGCCCTGCCGATTCTGCCGCGGATGATCACCTCGGAACTGGAGGGCAGCCTCTCCTATTACCGTTACAAGGAACGCTGCGTCTTCTGCGACATCATCCGCCAAGAACTCGACCAGGATGTCCGGCTGGTCACCCAGAACGAGAAGTTCATCGCCATTGTGCCCTTTGCTCCCCGTTCGCCCTTTGAAATGTGGGTGATCCCCAAGCGCCACGCCTCTTCCTATGTCGATGCCGACGGCGAAACCCTAAAGTCCCTGGCCGCCATTTTTTCCGAGTGCATGCGGCGGCTGGACAGTTGCCTGCCCAATGTGCCGTACAACTTCGTGCTTCACACCGCCCCACTCCGTTCGTCCTCCCTGGAGCACTACCACTGGCACTTTGAAATCACCCCTAAACTCACCATGATCGCCGGCTTTGAATGGGGCTCCGGCTTTTATATCAACCCGGTGGCCCCGGAGGAAGCGGCCAAATTCCTCCGTAACGCCGATCTTACCGAACAACCGAAACCGTAGAGGGGGAAGCGATGAAAAAGATCCTGCTGGTTGACGATGAAGAGTCCATCCACCTGCTCTACCGGGACGAACTGGAAGAGGAAGGCTACGAGGTCCACTCCGCCCTCAACGGCGAGGAGGCTCTGGAAAAACTGGGGATCCTCTCTCCGGACCTGATCATTCTCGACATCAACATGCCGGGGATGAACGGAATCGAGGCCCTGCGCCGGATCAAGGAAATCAACTCCGAGATCCCGGTCATCCTCTGCTCCGCCTACCAGGAATTCAAGCAGGACCTGGCCTCCTGGGCCTCGGACGAGTATATCGTCAAATCCTCCAACCTGGACGAACTGAAGGCGGCGGTCAAAAAGCACCTCGCAAAATGAAGGATATCCAGGGGCTCCGCGACTACCGGCGGATCGCGATCAGAAAGGTGGGGGTCAAACACATCTCCTACCCGATCACGGTGCTCGACCGGGCCCACCGCCTCCAGCGGACGGTTTGGAGGAATCCCCACCCTGTTGGGGAATTCCGTGGAAGAAAAAATGAATTACATGAGAAATCACCATGATCATATTCGGAGGATGCTGATTTGTGAGCCAAGGGGTTACCATGGGACCTACGGAGCAGTGATCGTAGATGCAACGGTTGAAGAGGCGGACTTCGGTGTATTCTTCATGGAAACGGCCAACTATGTTCCTTACAGTGGTGTCAATTCCATTGCTGTTGGCAAGGGGATGATTGAAGTAGGGATTGTGGAGGCAGTGGAACCCGTGACAAAAGTAGTGATGGAAACCTGCATCGGACTGGTAACTTTGGAGTTTAAAGTAGAGAATGGTCATGTGCTGGAAGGCACGGTGAAGAACATGCCATGTTTTGTCCTGGAAAAGGATGTAAAAATAAAGGTAGAGGGGGTGGGAGAGCTTATCGTGGATGTATGCTTTGGCGGTGCCTTTTATGCCATGGTTAATATTGAAGATGTTGGCCTGGAGGTTGGCCTGAAGGACATCAATCAGTTGATTGAGCTTCAGCACAGGATAACTGAGGCGGTCAAATCGGTGACAGAGGGGAAACATCCCATTACAGGTCTTGATATTTTTACAAACGTTATTTTTTACATGAATCCCAAACAAAAGGGTGGAGTAGATAAACACGTGGATATATATGGAATGAAGGAGTGGGATCGATCACCATGTGGAACCGGCACCTCCGCCAGGATGGCTCAATTGCACGCCAGAGGCGAAATGGGACTCCAGGAAGAATTTATATTCGAGGGAGCTACAGGAACCCAGCTGAGGGGCATGATTCTTGGAGAAACCCAGGTGGGAGAGATTCCAGCAGTTTATCCTCAATTCACCGGAAAGGCATCTGTAATAGGTCTGAATAACCTGATTCTTGAAGC
>DIKC01000017.1 GCA_002421565.1 Desulfobulbaceae bacterium UBA5628
ATCCCCGGCCCCAGCCTGGAAACCCCGGCCGAAACCCGTTATCTCCGGCAGTGCGGGGCGGACGCGGTGGGCATGTCGACGGTGCCGGAAGTAATCGTGGCCCGCCACGCCGGGATGCGGGTGCTCGGCCTGTCGGTGGTCGCCAACGTCAACGACCCCGACCATTTCCAGCCCATCCTCCTCGATGAAATCATCCGCGAAACCAAGGCCTGCGAGGCCAGGGTGGAGCAACTCCTCCTCGCCTTCCTGGCCCGTTTGAGCTAGGGCGGTAGCCGCCGCCCGCTACTTCAGTTTTTCCAGTTTCAGGATCAGGTCGGGCAGGTTGCAGTAAAACACTTCATGATCGCCGAATCGCTTCATGTATGGACGGGCAATATCCTGAGCCACCAGAAATGAAATCCCCTCTGGATAATGGTTTCTGAATAATTTAAACGCTCCGGGCTCGAATTGCTCGGCCCGCCATTTACACTCGATTGCCACCGGCCCGCCGCTCCGGCGGGGGATGATAAAATCCACTTCATTCCCGCGTTTGTCTCGCCAATACTTGATTTCGCGAGTCTGCAGACAACCATGCAGCTCGTTCAACACCAGATGTTCCCAGAGGATGCCCATATCATCGGGGCGCAGGCTATTCCATCCCCTGAAACAGCAGACGAAGCCGGTGTCGAAGCCATAGACCTTCGGCGCCGCTACGATTTCCGTCGGCTTGTAACTGCTGAACGGCCTGATGACATGGGCCACGAAGGTGGCCTCAAGTACAGCCAGATAGTTGGCGATGGTAGGGCGGCTGACTTCGCAGGGCCGGGCGTATTTGGTGGCCTCGAAAATCCCGCCGCTGTTGACCAGAATAAGCTCCAGCAAACGTTGGAACGAATGCCGTCGCTCTAAACGGAAAAGCTCCATGATGTCCTTGGCCCAATAACCGTCAACCCACTCCTGGTATTCTGATTCGTTCGGGCTTTGGTCCAGGAAAAAAGGCGGCAATCCGCCATGGAGCATTCGGCGTTCCAGGGAAGTGTTACCGAAATCAATGCCATCGGCAATAATCATCGGGGTCAGCCAGAGATCGGCCTTGCGCCCGGCCAAAGTATCACGAAATTTGGCTGAAGCGCCCAAGGTAGAGGAGCCGGTGGCAATAATTCGGAGGGCCGGATAGTGATCGGCGGCGATCTTGAGAAGTTCGGAAGGATTGGCAAGGCGGTGAATTTCGTCAAGAATGACCGGTTTGTCCGGCAAACCCTTGAGAAAGGCCTCTGGATCATCAGTCATCCGGCGGGTGCTTGGCAGCTCGCAGTCAAAATACTCCACCTCGGGCAGACTCCGGCATAATAGCGTTTTACCGGCTCGCCGAACCCCGGAGAGCCAGAGAATGGAACGCTTGCCAAAGGCCTCGGCAATTTTCTTTTGCCAGTAGCTTCTGGTCATCATGCAAGCATGATTGCATATAGTTGTACTAAATGCAATCTCTTTTTCCTTAAGCTCATGTTGGGACTTGACATAAATATCAATAGTGATATCTTTTGGTCATGGCAACGGTTGACAGCATAATTGAACAGATGCGGCAACGCCCGGAAAATGTGCGTTTTGCCGATGTTTGCCGGGTTTGCGATCACTATTTCGGTCAGCCCCGCCAGAATAAGAGCAGCCACCGGATATACAAGACCCCGTGGCCGGGCGACCCAAGGGTCAACATTCAGAATGCCAAAGGCAAGGCCAAAGCGTATCAGGTCAGGCAGATACTGAGAGCAATCGAGAGGTTGGAACATGAAGAGCATTCAGAATGATCATTATACGTACCGTGTGACGTGGTCCACGGACGATCAGGAGTACGTCGGGCTTTGTGCGGAGTTCCCGAGCTTGAGTTGGCTGGCATCGTCACCCGAAGCCGCGCTTCGTGGCATCCGTGGTGTTGTCGCCGAAGTCGTTGCGGATATGAATGAGGGCGGAGAGTTAATCCCCGAACCTTTGGCCAGTCGGAAGTTCAGCGGTAAATTTATGGTTCGTGTTCCCCCGGAGGTACACCGGGAGTTGGCGATTAAGGCGGCGGAAGCGGGAGTGAGCATCAACCGCCTTGCGACAGTTAAGCTGGCTCATTAGGTCATATTTTATCCTTTTCCCCTATATTTTACATCTATTGGCTAAAATATTGACTTTTGTTTGCCGGCTGCTATAGTCAAGGCATGGAACCGGCCATGCTTACCTTGATCACCCCGCCGGAGATGGGCCTTGCCCTGGCCCAACGGTTGCGGGAATTGCGTCTGCTCAAAGGCTGGACCAGGGCGACCCTGGCGGCACGGGCCGGGGTTTCCGCGGCCTCGCTCAAGCGTTTTGAAACCGGGGGCCAAGCCTCCCTGGAACTGGTGCTAAAGGTGGCCCACGCCTTGGGGCGGCTCGGCGATTTTGCGGAAATCCTCCAGCCGCCGCCGGCCGCCGACATTGCCGAACTTGAACAACGGGCCGCCAAGCCAACGCCCAAGCGGGGCCGGATATGAAAAAGGTTGAAGTCCGTTTTACCCGCTCTCCCGAAGAAGAGTTCCCGGTCGGTACCCTGGCCGAGGATCGCCACCGGATCTACTTTGAGTATGCGCCGGAGTTTCTGGCCACCGGGCTCAATCTCTCCCCCTTCCGGCTGCCCTTTGCCGCCGGCCTGTTCGAGCATACCGATCACCGTTTCGGCCCGCTGCCCGGTCTCTTTGACGATTCCCTTCCCGATGGCTGGGGCCTGCTGCTGATGGATCGCCATTTCCGGGCCTCGGGCCTGGAGCCGGGCCGTCTCGGCCCCCTGGAGCGCCTGACCTGGCTGGGTACCAGAACCATGGGCGTCCTGACCTATCATCCGCCGTCCCAGCCCCGGGAGCTTGCGCCGGAGATGCTTGATCTCCACCGGCTCGCCCGCCATGCGGAAGAGATCATGGCGGGCGCGGCAATGGAGGTGCTGCCGCAATTGCTGCGGGCCGGCGGCTCTCCGGGCGGGGCGCGGCCCAAGGTGCTGGTGGGGTTTGATCCCGAGGGCGACCGGATCATTGCCGGGGGCGACGATCATCTGCCCCCCGGCTTTGAACCCTGGATGGTCAAATTTGTCGCCCGCAACGATGACCCCGAGGCCGGGGCCATTGAGTACGCCTATTCCCTGATGGCCGCCGCTGCCGGCATCGAGCTGCCGCCGACCCGCCTCTTTGTCACCCGCGAGGGCGACCGCTTTTTCGGTTGCCGGCGTTTTGACCGCCTGCTCAATCGCCGTTTCCACGTTCACACCTTCGGCAATCTGATCCAGGCCAATTTCCGGATTCCTTCCGTCGATTACCGCGATCTGCTCAAGGTGACCTCGCTGCTGACCCGCGACCACCGTCAACTGGCCCAGGCCTTCCGCCGGATGGTCTTCAACGTGCTGGCCCACAACCGGGACGATCACGTGAAAAATTTCGCCTTCATCATGGACGACAACAACGGCGAATGGCGGCTGACCCCGGCCTATGACCTGAATTTCGCCCCCGGCCCCGGCGGCGAACACACCATGACCCTGGCCGGCGAAGGCCGCCATCCCGGCCGGGAACAGATGCTGCAACTGGCAAACGAGGCCGGGCTGAATGCCGGCGAGGCCGCCGCCATCATCGAGCAAGTCCAAACCGCCGTCACCGACTGGCCCGCCCATGCCGACCAGGCCGGAGTAAGCCGAGCCAGCCGGGAGCGGATAAAGTCAACCTGTTGCCAATTTTCGGGCAACCCTGGCTGAACTTCCTGTTGGGCGTGATTTTTTCTTTGTTTGCCGTCCGGAGATGTCCAGCAGAGCCTCGGGGTGCTTGGCGGCAACTTGCAACAGAACCCGCGCCGGCCCCTCAGGCTTGCGTCGGCCCTGCTCCCAATTCCGCAGAGTTCCCACGCTGATTCCGACCAAGTGCGCGAATTTGTCCTGCGACAGGCCGAATCGCTCTCTGAGAGCGCGTACCTCGGTTTCCGGAAATTCAAAAGTTTGGGCCGGTTGCAGGGTGCCTTTCATGATGGCCGCCCCCTGTTTTACGCTGGTCAGTAATTCCTGAAAAAGTTCATCCTTCATGATACTCCTCCTCGACAATCTTCTTGAGTTGTCTGAGTTGGTTGGGGGTTAAGTCGTCCTGCACGTTCTTGGGGTATATGAACAGCAGCAGGAGATGGGCCTGGGCCGTAAACCAGTAGTAGATCAGTCGTACCCCGCCCCGTTTGCCGCGTCCCTCCGCGGACCAGCGCAACTTGCGAAGTCCGCCGCTGCCGGGGATGATCTGCCCGGCATCCGGTTGTCTCACCAGGCTTTGCTGGAGTTGACGATACTCATCGTCTGACAAGGTTGTCCGAAGCTGCTTGGAAAAAATTGGGGTTTCGATGATTACCATACAATATAACTACGTCATTGGCTTACCCTTGTCAAGGCAGCTTTTCTGCTTGTCGCCACCGGACAAATTGGTTAGCATCGGCTTGGAATCATGCCCTTTGATTTGCCTGAGACGAGCTGAGTATCGGCCTATTCTGTGTAGCGCCATATTGGCCCACTCTGTCTAATGTAAAGCTAGCACGAATAAGATACAATATCGGAGCTGTATGCGCCTAATTGATCGAAATAGCGTTGTAGAAGCCCAGAATCAGATTGAAAAACTCATCCCGGATCAGAATACGACTCGTCCGCAGAATTTGT
>DIKC01000124.1:0-772 GCA_002421565.1 Desulfobulbaceae bacterium UBA5628
TTTGTTATTAAAACCGAACAAATCGTGTGGCCGGCGTGCGAGTATCGCGCCCCCGCTCTTAAGCGGCCCTGCTTCAACCCAGAATCCGATCGACTTCTTCGCGGTCAGAATCCATAACATAAGGAATACCGGAAACATCGGCGGCGTCCCGGGTCAGAGCCACCAGGTCGTTACGCTCTATATACTTGATGGCGAACTTCCGGGAGCCGGCCATGAACTGCTGCAGCCCCTGCTTCATCCTGTCGATGTAGGAATACATGCCGATGGCGCCGGCGGGCAGCTTGTCAAAATCCTTGCCGTACTTCTCCCGCAGGTCCGCAGCCACGGCAAAGAGCTTCATATACCCATCGGCGACACTCTCCTCTTCGGTTTCCATCTTCTCTCGCATGATCCGGCCATGGGTCTTGCCGACCATGGCCGCGGTGAGCATGGCCCTGCCGAGACAGACGGCCTTCACATAAGGAGCGCCCAGGGCCAGGGCCTTGTGGACGTGGTCTTCCAGGGAGAGGCCGCCGGCAATGGCTATGGGCGGGATATAGGCGCCCCGGGCCGCCAGGCGCTCACACATTTGATAAGCCAGACACTCCAACTGCACAGTGGGGATGCCCCACTCGTTCATCATCCGCCATGGGCTCATGCCGGTGCCGCCGCCGGCGCCGTCGATGGTGAGCATGTCGATCTTGGCGTCGGAGGCGTATTTGATGGCCCGGGCCAGATCAGCCGGCCGATAGGCGCCGGTCTTCAGAGTGACGTATTTGGCCCCCACGGAACG
>DIKC01000124.1:812-3254 GCA_002421565.1 Desulfobulbaceae bacterium UBA5628
CGGGAATGACGCTCGAACTCGGTGATGGCGCCGACGTTGAACGCCTTGGTTACCGCCGGGTTGGTGGGGTCGGGCAGGACGATGTAGCCGCGCTCCTTGAGCTGCAGGGCCCGCTCGATGGAGTGCAGCTTGACCTCGCCGCCGATGTCCTTGGCGCCCTGCCCCCATTTCAGCTCAAAAATCTCGATGCCCAGTTTTTCAATGACATACTCCGGCACCTTCAGTTTGGTATCTTCCACGTTGGCCTGGATGATGATGCCGCCGGTGCCGTCGTACCATTGCCTGAAGGCGGCGATCCGGCGTTCCATCTCCGGGGACTTGACGATGTGGCCTTTGGAGAACTCCGCCTGGGGGTCCATGCCGCAGATGTTTTCCCCGGCCACGACGATGACGCCGGAGATGGCGGCGCCCACGGCAATCTCATCCCAATTGACCCGGGCGATCTCCGTGGATCCAACGGCGCCGGTGAAGACCGGGAATTGCAACTTGATGCTGCCGTCGGCGCCCAGATAGGTGGTGGTGTCCACGGCGGGGAAGGTGGCAAAATCCGGGTCCGCGGCCACGCCCACGGCACCCACTGCGGTGCCTTGGATATTGAAGTGGGAAAAATCCACGGGATAGTCTTTTTCCGACCCCGAGGTGGTTTTGCCGAAGGGAGCTGGATAGAGCATCTCCCGTCCCTTGATGGCGGATTTACCGATCTCGCAGGGACCCTTGCAGCCGTCGAGACAGGTCACGCAGATGCCGGAAGTCGGAGCCGGATTCACACGGGTGGTGGTCAGGGTGGCGGCGCTACGGTTTGGTTTGCTGAATGTCATGATCGTTCCTCATTGTTTTAATGTTTTACTTTTCTACCCAGGCCCAAGCCGCAGCCATCAAGTATTCCTCCGGAACCGCCCTTTCGTCCAACTGCTGCGTTGCCCGGCCGACGCAAAACGGCTTGCCAGTAGCCAACAGAACAACCGCTCCCGTCGGCAAAGACGAAGAGTTGCAGCGTGATAACCGCTGGCAACAATGCCAATCAGGCATGGTTCTCTCACGGTGCCATTCCGCTTGCGCATCTTCCTGAAGCCTCGCAATCGGACGAAATTGCTCGTTTCCGGGCGGGCACCAATTTAAGGGCATAAAATTTATGCGCCCAAAAATGCGGCAACAGATTACCGATGGTAACACCATATTTTTATTTTTCAATATAAAACAACCAGCTATTATAAAAGGATAAAATTTAAAAAAAACATATTCTGTCAACCACTAAACTCTGTCATTTTTGGCAAAATTGCCGCCAACAACAGAGTTACCCCAAAAGCAAACCGCACCGAAAAGTCCGGGCAAACTGCGCCACGGCCGCAAAAAACCAACAGGAATCCGGCCCGCAAGCACAAACTCAAAAAACTGTTACTCGGCAAAATTGCCGTTTTTTTGTTTGAAAAATAGCAACAAAAGAGGTATTTTCCCGCGTGGCTGAAAAAACGGAAAAAAAAGAACTGGCAATCCTGCGGCTGCTGCAAAAGGCGAACTCTCCCGTTTCCAGCTCCCGGCTGACGGAAAATCTCCAGGCCATGGGACATGAGATCAGCGAACGAACCGTGCGCCATTACCTGTTGGAGCTCGACCGCAGGGGGTTGACCAGCAATCTCGGCAAAAAAGGGCGGAACATCACCGTTGCCGGCCAGATGGAACTGGACAGCGCCAGGGTTTTTGACAAGGTCGGCTTTCTCACCGCAAAAATCGATCAATTGACCTACCGGATGAGCTTTGACCTGGGCCGGCGAAGCGGCACGGTCATCAGCAACGTAAGTCTCATCCCTTTATCGTTGCTGAACCGAGCGGTGCCGATGATCTGCAAGGTTTACGCAGCAGGCTATTCCATGGGTCGCATGATGGCCCTGTTTGCCCCAGGCGAGCAACTGGGAGACATGGTTATCCCGGAGAACATGGCCGGCCTGGGAACAGTCTGTTCGATCACCTTGAACGGGGTACTTCTGGCCCACGGCATTCCCACCCACGCCAATTTCGGCGGCCTCCTGGAACTTCGGGATCGCAAGCCGGTGCGCTTTGTGGAAATTATCAAATATAACGGCAGCAGTCTCGTTCCCTTGGAGATTTTTATCCGAAGCGGGATGACCGACTACCTGGGAGCCATTAAAACCGGCGACGGCCGAATCGGGGTGGGATTTCGAGAGATGCCGGCGGACAGCCGCGACGGGGTGCTCTCCCTGATCCAGGAACTGGAAAACGTCGGGCTGGGGGCGTTTTTAATGGTGGGCTGGCCGGGACAGCCGCTGCTGGAAATTCCCGTGCTTGAGGGCCAGATCGGGGCGGTGGTCATCGGTGGCCTCAATCCGGTTGCGGTGCTTGAGGAAACCGGTATTCGCATCCAGTCACAGGCCATGTCCGGCCTGGTGGAATACGAACGCTTGTTTGATTATCGGGAATTGGAAG
>DIKC01000187.1:0-1830 GCA_002421565.1 Desulfobulbaceae bacterium UBA5628
CGGAAAAATCGGGCAGCACCGTGCAGGGCAGGCCGCAGGCGGCCATCACTTCCTTGAGAAAACGTAGATCGGCGGGCGAGACAAATCCGGGCAGGAGATTGACCGTGCCGTTGGCGGCGCCGCCCTCGGCCAGTTGCGCCACCACCCCCCGAACCGCGGTCTGAAATCCCTCCATGTGGGTGCCGCCGTAGCTGGGGGTGGCCACCGATACCAGCAACGGCAGGTCGCCGCCGGTCCCGAATTCGGCCCGGTATTCCTTGAGCAGGGCGGGCACGTCGTCGCCGATGGTTTCGNNTTTCGGTGAGGCAGGTGGTGGCGATCCCGATCAGCCGAGGCCGATATTTTTTGGTCACATTGCGTAGCCCCAGCTTGAGGTTGGGGCCGCCGCCGTACACCGCCTGCTTTTCCCCCAGGGAAGAGGAAGCGATGTCGATCGGCTCGTTGAAATGGCTGATGATGTNNTAGCGCCGCATGTAGGTGGCGCAGCCTTGGGAGCCGTGAAGAAAGGGCACCGCCCCCTCGATCCCCCGAAAGGCGAGGCAGGCGCCCAGGGGCTTGCACAGTTTGCAGGCATTGGTGGTGGAGAGATATTTAGGCGGCATCTTGCTCATGATTGTTCCCTCCTCGCCCTGGGGACGAAGCGCCAGACCGGGCTGGTAATCGAGGCGTGGACCTCGCGGGCGAAGTTACGCATGCCGGCGAACCCGGCCAGCATCTCCTTGCGCTCGTGGTTGTGGTCGCAGAAGGCCACTCCCAGCTTGTAGGCAATGGGCCGTTCCTTGACCCCGCCGACAAAGATGTCCACCTCCTTTTCCTGAAGAAAGGAGGAGAGTTCGAGGGGGTTGGCGTCATCGACAATGATCGTGCCGGGGTCGGTGATCGCGGCTAGCTCTTGGTAATCCTCGCTGGTGCCGGTCTGGGAGCCGACCATCGCCACCTGCATTCCCAGGAGGCGGAAGGCCTTGACCAGGGAAAAGGCCTTGAAAGCGCCGCCCACGTAGATGGCCGCCTTCTTGCCGGTAAGGTCGCGGCGATAGCGTTCCAGTTCCGGGAGCAGGGCGGCCAATTCCTCGCGCACCAGATTTTGCGCCCGTTCCAGCATCTCCGGCTCGCCGAAGAAGCGGGCCACCGCGTAGAGCGATTCGGCCATGTCCTCGATCCCGAAGTAGGACACCCGGATCACCGGGATGTTGAAATCCGCCTCCATCATTTTGGCCAGTTCCATGGTCGCGCCGGAGCATTGAACCACGTTGAGGGCCGCCCCGTGCGCCCGCTGGATGTCCGCCACCCGGCCGTCGCCGGTGATGTTGGCCACCACCTCGATCCCGATCCGCCGATAGTAGTCCCGGATCAGCCAGAGTTCGCCGGCCAGGTTGAAGTCGCCCATGATATTGATGCTGTGGCGGGAGATGCCGCCGGTGTCGCCGCTGCCCACCAGTTGGCGCATGGCCTTGCAGGCGGCGGAATAACCGGCCCGCTTGTTGCCCTTGAAGCCCTCGGATTGGACCGGCAGGACCGGAATCCCCTTCTCCGCCGCCACCCGCTTGCAGACCGCGGCCAGATCGTCGCCGATAATCCCGACGATGCAGGTGGAATAGACAAAGGCGGCGGCCGGTTGGTGGCGGTCGATCAGTTCGCAGAGGGCGGCATGGAGCTTTTTTTCGCCCCCGAAGATCACGTCCATTTCCTGGAGATCGGTGGAGAAACTGAGGCGGTGGAGTTCCGGGCCGGAGGAGAGGGCGCCGCGAATGTCCCAGGTATAGACGGCGCAGCCGATGGGGCCATGCACCAGATGGAGGGCGTCGGCAATGGGATAAAGCACCACCCGCG
>DIKC01000187.1:1847-4093 GCA_002421565.1 Desulfobulbaceae bacterium UBA5628
ACCGCCCCGGCCAGGCTGTCCTTGTCGCAGGTAATGGCAAAGGGCGCTTCCCCGGTGCGGTGAATCTGGCTCTGTCGTTCATCAAGAATGGTGGCGGTTGCCGGCATGGTCTCCCCTGTTCCTCGCAAAGGTTGCTCTTGTGAGAACCATGCAGAGCAAGGGATGTGCCAAACCCGGAATTATCCGGTTTGTTGTTTTATTTCAGCACATTAGCAGGACAAAAGGAGGACCGGGCCCCGCCAATCGGGCAGGGTCGGACAAAGAGGGTATGCCAAAAAAGAAAAGGCTAAGGAGAGAGCGACAAAAATGTCGCAAAAGAATGTTCCGGGTGATGGCGGCGATAAACTCGGTGGCGCTGAAGACCTGGAAGTTCTTCCGCCCAACCAGCCGCAACATATATGTTGACAAAGCAACAAAAGGGGGCCAACATATTTCCTGTGCTCAAAAAAGCAATACAGGAGACTACAATGACAGACCGCCTGCTACAACAACTTAAAAAAAGACGCCAAACGCTGGGGCTCAAGCAAAGCGACATGATGATGCGCATCGGCGTATCCCGGCAGCAATACCAACGTCTGGAGGCCAAGGGCAATCCACGACTCGACACTCTGGAGTTGATTGCCAAAGGAGTGAACGGCGAACTCATGCTTATCCCCAAAGAAAAGGTGGGGGCCGTAATCGCCGTGCTCGAAAACGTCGAACCGGAACGGACAATGACTCATGAAAGGAAAAGCCTCTCCGACGCCCCCTGGCGGAACCTCCTGGATGATGACCAATGAACTCTCTCGGTGCAGGTGAAGTCACGGTACTAAGGCTCACATTACACGGATGGCTGGTTGGCTATCTGGCCGGATTTCAGGACGGTCGCAATGTATTGACCTTCGCCGATGAATACCGATCGGATGCAGGCCGTCCTACCTTCAGTTTGATTACCCACCCCGGATTCCCCATCGCCGAGAAGCTGATGGCGGAGCCCTGGTCGCGCAACCACAAACTGCACCCCACCCTCTCCAACTTGCTCCCGGAAGGATCATTAAGGGAACTGATCGCCCAGGGCCTCAAGGTGCATGTCGACAACGAGTTCCACCTCTTCTCGTATTTGGGGGAAGATCTGCCGGGCGCGTTGATTGCCAAACCAATGGAACCTGACGATGTCCCGGCGGGCCTCTTGTCTGCCCACGGCCGGGCCAAAGCCGTTAAATTCGAACTGACCGCCCGGGAAAACAGATTCTCGCTAGCCGGCGTCCAGATGAAGTTTTCCATGAAGCAACAGGATGGCCGCTACAACCTCTCCAAGGGAGATGTCTCTTGGCGACTGGATCATTAAGACACCTTCAACCAAGCACAAAGATGTGCCGCTCAATGAGTTCACCGCGATGTCACTGGCGTCCCTGGCAGGCGTCGATGTGCCTGAAATAACGCTGGTGGCACTCGATAAGCTTGATAATCTGCCGCCAATCAATATGCCCGACGAGAAACAGGCCTTTGCAATCAAGCGCTTCGATCGTAACGGCGAACAGCGAATCCACATGGAAGACTTTGCGCAAGTATTGGTGAAGTACCCGCATGAAAAATACGACTCCGCAAGCTACGAACAGATCGGCAAAATCCTTTACGACTTCTCCGGAGACGGCCTGGCCGACACCCAACAGTTCGCCAGACGGCTGCTGGTTAACATCCTCCTGGCCAATGGCGATGCGCATCTGAAAAACTGGAGCTTGCTCTATGCCGACCAGATCACGCCACGACTCTCCCCGGCCTATGATATCGTCACCACGAGCGTTTACATTGAAAACGAGCGCCGCTACGCGCTCAACCTCGGCAAGACAAAGGAGTGGCATGAGGTCACTTACGCGAACTTCGAGGCCTGGGCCAATCGAGCCGGGGTACCCTGGCGCGCCATAAAACCACACCTGGACGACACCATGGAAAAAGCACGCACCCTATGGCCACGGGCAATAAAAGAACTCCCCATGAACGACGGGCACAAGCATAGCCTCCAGGCGCATTGGGCTAAGCTGCAAAAAGATTTTCAGATTTAACCTGGCGCCAGTCATCGGTTTGGCTCAGAGTCGGATTATGGATTGCGGTATTTGCGGAGGCAGATGAGGCGGGTGGGTTGCCAGCCCAGCCGTCGATAAAAGGCAACGGCCGGGGCGTTGTCGCGGTCGGCCAGCATTTGCAGGCGGCGGATGCCCCGTTGTCCGGCCCATTCCGCCAAGGCCGCGAGCAGTTGACGGCCGAGG
>DIKC01000063.1 GCA_002421565.1 Desulfobulbaceae bacterium UBA5628
GATCGCCCGGGAATATCGGCCGGGCGATCTTAGCGGGGCCTTTCTGGTTATTGCCGCCACCGACGATCCGGCGGTTCAGGAGCGGATTTTTCAGGAGGCCGAGGAACATAATCTGCTGCTCAACGTGGCGGATGTCCCCAAGTGGTGTAATGTGATTTTGCCGGCCGTGGTGCGGCGGGGCGAATTGACGGTGGCGATTTCCACCGGCGGCCGCAGTCCGGCCCTGGCCCGTAGTTTGCGGCGGCGGCTGGAAAGGGAGTTCGGCCGGGAATATGAGGTTTTGCTGGAACTTCTCGGCGCTCTCCGGGGTCTGATTCTGGCGCGGGGTGATGATCACCAGGTCAACCGGGAGATTTTTCATCAATTGGTCGAGCCGGATCTGGCCGCCTGGATCAGGCAAGGAGAATGGGAGTTGCTACGGAACCATATCGCCCGGATACTGCCGGAGCCGGAGGCCTTGCTCCGGGTGGATGAGGTAAGCCGGCATTATTTGGGCCAGGAAGGATAACTGTATGGACATTCTGTTTCAGTTGGTTTTTGCCGCTTATCTGGCGGCCACCGCCACTGCCCTGGTTTTTTTCTGGACCCTCAACCAGCGCCTGCGCACCGTCTCGCGCGGGCTGCTGCTGGTCGCCGGCCTCCTGCATACCGGCTATCTGGTAGCCAGGGCGGTGGTTTCCGGTCATACCCCCATTGCCAGCAGCCATGAAGCGGTATCCTTCTTTGCCTGGGCCTTGACTTGGGCCTTTCTCATTTTTCGCTGGCGTTACCGGGTGAAAAATTTCGGGGCCTTTGTCACCCCCATGATCACGATCTTGATGATCGTGGCCCTTTTCTCCCCCCGCCAGGTGGTGGATCTGCCGCCGGCCCTTCAGAGCTGGTGGTTGCCGGCCCATGCGAGCATCGCCCTGATGGCCAATGCCATGCTTGCCCTGGCCTTTTGCGGCGGGATCATGTTTCTGCTCCAGGAGCGGGAGATCAAGCGCAAGCGGCTGGGATTCTTTGCCGAGCGGTTGCCCTCCCTGGAGGCTCTCGACAATCTCAATCAGCATTGCCTCTCGATCGGTTTTCCCTTGCTAACTATGGGGATCATCACCGGCTCGGTCTGGGCTCGCCAGGCCTGGGGGGCTTACTGGCAATGGGATCCCAAGGAAACCTGGTCGCTGATCACCTGGTTGATTTACGCCGCTATTCTCCACCAGCGTTTCACCGTGGGCTGGCGACGGCGGCGGGCCGCGATCATGGCCATCGTCGGTTTCGGGGCGGTGCTTTTCACCCTCTGGGGGGTCAATTTTTTTCTCGGCGGGGTCCATTCCTATGCCGGCTGAAAAAATTGCCTGTCTGGGGGTGAATCATCACACCGCGCCGGTGGCGGTGCGGGAAAGGCTCGCCTTTTCCGGGGATTGCAGCCGGCCGTTGGCCGCCATCAAGGAGTTGGCCGGTTGCGACGAGTGCTGCTTCCTTTCCACCTGCAATCGGGTGGAGGCGTTGCTGGTGGCTGATCCCACGGCGGAGACGATCAAGGCGGCCCGCGAATTTCTTTTTGCCGGCAGCGGCCTTTCCGAGCGGGAGGTGGAGCAATACACCTATCTCCATATCGGCTCGGCGGCGGTCAGGCATGTTTTTCGGGTGGCGGCCAGCCTCGATTCGATGGTGGTCGGCGAACCCCAGATTCTGGGCCAGCTCAAGGACGCCTACCGCCTGGCGGTGGAGCATAATGCCGCCGGCCCGGTACTTCATCGGCTGTTGAGCAAGTCTTTTTCGGTGGCCAAGCGGATTCGCACCGAAACCAGCATCGGCAGCAGCGCGGTTTCGATCAGCTATGCGGCGGTGCAGTTGGCCCGCAAGATTTTCGGCGATCTTAGCGGTCGCCGGGTTTTGCTGGCCGGGGCTGGGGAGATGGCGGAACTGGCGGCCGAACACCTCCTGGCCCAAGGGATCGGCAAGGTGGTGGTGGCCAACCGCACTTTGGAACGGGCGATGAACCTGGCCCGCCGTTTTAACGGCGAGGCGGTGGGCCTGGATGAACTGGTGCCGCAACTGGCCGGCGTCGATATCCTGATCAGTTCCACCGGCGCCCCCGGCCTGATCCTGCGGAAGGAGGAGGTGCGGCCGATCATGCGCCAGCGCCGCCATCAGCCCCTTTTTTTGATCGACATTGCGGTGCCCCGCGATCTCGACCCCGGGCTCAACGATCTCGATAACGTTTATCTTTATGATATCGACGACCTGCGGCAGGTGGTGGAGGTCAACAAGGCCCAGCGCAAGCAGGAGGCGGACAAGGCCGAGCGGATCGTGGCCGAGGAAACCATCAAGTTCGATCATTGGCTGGCCAATATGGATCTGGGGCCGACCATCGCCGAGCTGCGCCGGAAGGCCGATGAGATCAGGCGGGCGGAAACCGCCAAGACCCTGGCCGGCTTGCCGGATTTGGGGCTGGAAGGGCAAAAGGCCCTGGAATTGATGGGCAATGCCATGCTCAACAAGCTGCTCCATCACCCCATGCTCTTTTTGAAAGAGGAGGGGACGCCGGAGGAAAAGCGCCGTAATCTGCTGCTGGTGCGCAAGATTTTCGGGCTCGATCAGAGCGGCGGCAACGGCAATGGTGGTTGACAAAGCGGGCGCGGTCGGCTAAGTTTCTCCGTTTCCCGGCGTGCCCGGCTTAAATTTCTTTTTTTGAGGATGAACCAATGAGCAAGCGGACTTTTCAACCGAGCAATCTCAAGCGGCATCGTACCCACGGTTTTCGGGTGCGGATGAGCACCAAGAACGGCCGGGCGGTGATCAACCGGCGGCGGGCCAGGGGACGGAAGCGGCTGGCCGTCTGAGGAGGCGGCCTTTGACGCCGCCTGCCACCCCGCTGACCTTGCCCAAGGCCGGTCTTCTGCGCAAGCCGGCGGAATACCGGCAGGTTTACGAGCAGGGGAAACGGTTGCGCGGCGACGGCTTTACCCTGATCTACCGGCTGGCGCCCGGCGGTGAACGGCCCCGGCTGAGGATCAGCGTCCATGGGGTGGCTTCGGCGGTGCGGCGGCATCGGATCAAACGGATTATCCGGGAATTTTTTCGCCTCCAGCAACATCGGATCACGCCCGCCGTGGAGATGATTTTCGCGGTGCGGAGCAATTTCCGGCTTGATTCTCCCCGGGAGATCGCCGAGGCGGTGGGGCGGCTGGTCGCCAACCGGCCCGGTTTTTATCGGGATGCCGGTGCGGCCGGAACGGATTGACGGAGTGGTTAACGGTTGGGTGCGAGAGTGAAAAAAATCTGCCTGTGGGGCATCAGGCTTTATCAACTGGCCATTTCTCCCCTTTTTCCTCCCTGCTGCCGGTTCAGCCCGACCTGTTCCCAGTATGCCTTGGAAGCAATCCACCGCCACGGCCCCGGTCGGGGGCTTTGGCTGGCGTTAAGGCGGGTTCTCCGCTGTCATCCCTTCAGTCGCGGCGGCTTTGATCCGGTTCGCTGAAGATGCCCCGGCCCCGCCCCCCTTTCAATAAGGAAAGATAAAATTAATGGATAACCATCGTTCCTTGCTCGCCATCGTCCTTTCGGTGGCAGTGCTCTTAGCCTGGCAATATTTCTTTCTGCCGCCGCCGCAATCGCCCCCGGTCAAGAGTGCCGGCGAAGCAGTGACTCCCGCGGAAGAATCGTCTCCCCTGGTGGCTCCGTCCCCCGGTCTTTTGGGTATGGAGAGCGGTATCGGCATGCCGGCAATTGGCGGCGAAGCGGCGATCTCTACCAGTCAGGCACGGGAAATCACGGTGGAAACCGATCTTTATACGGCGGTGATCAGCGAGGCCGGCGGGGTGGTCAAGAGCTTCCGGCTTAAAGGCTTCCGGGAGGAAGCGCCGCTTGATTCGCCCAGCAAGGAACTGGTGAAAACCGGGGCCGCCGAAGGGCTGCCGCTGCTCTTTTCCTGGGGAACCGAGCCGGGACGGGCGGAGCCGCTGCTTTTCAGCGGCTCGGAGCAATCCCTGGTGTTGAGCGGCAACAAGGAAAAGCAACTGACCCTTACCGCCCTCTCTGCGGCCGGCCTGGAAATCACCCGCACCTATACCTTCCGGGCCGACGACTACCGTTTCGATCTGGCCATAGAAGTGCGCAACACCTCGGATACGCCCATCCAGGGCGCCCCCTACCTTGCTTTGGTCAGCCGGCCTTTCAACGGCGGCGCCAAGAAGGGGGCGGTGGATCCTTTTCTTTTTATCGGCCCCAAGGTGTTGCTGGATGATGCGGTGGTCGAACTCAAGGTCAAGGAACTGGCCAAGGAGCGGAGCGGGCGCAACTTCACCGGCCGGATCGGCTGGGCCGGTTATGAAGATACCTATTTCATGACCACCCTGATTCCCCTGAACCAGGGCCAGGCCACCGCCCATTTTGCCGCCAGCGGTGACGAACGGGTTTATACCGTCCTGGCCGGAGCGGCCGAGATCATTCCCCCCCAGGGAACGGCCCGCTATGCCTATGCCGCTTATTTCGGCCCCAAAAAGGTGTCTCTCTTGAAGGAACAGGGGCAATCCCTGGAACGGGCGGTCAATTTCGGCTGGTTCGATGTCCTGGCCCGGCCCACCCTTTTCCTGCTCAATTTCTTCCACGGACTGGTCAACAATTACGGCATTGCCATCATTCTGGTCACCATTCTGATCAAGCTCGCCTTCTGGCCCATTTCCCACAAGGGGATGAAGTCGATGAAGATGATGCAGAAGATTCAGCCAAAAATGGCGAAAGTAAGGGAAAAATTTAAGGATGACCGGGAGCGGCAGCAGCAGGAGATGCTCAAGCTCTACCAGACCTACAAGGTCAATCCCCTGGGTGGCTGTCTGCCGATGCTGCTCCAGATTCCGGTCTTTTTCGCCCTCTACAAGGTCTTGCTCCAGTCGATAGAGCTGCGCCACGCGCCCTTCATGCTCTGGATCAGCGATCTTTCCGCCCCTGACCGGCTACCCATCGGGGTGGATATTCCCTGGCTGGGCGGGATTCCGGTGCTTACCCTGTTGATGGGCGGGAGCATGTTTTTGCAGCAGAAGATGACCCCCACCACCGGCGATCCCATGCAGGCCAAAATCATGATGTTTCTGCCGGTGATCTTTACCTTCATGTTTTTGAATTTTGCCTCCGGCCTGGTGCTCTACTGGCTGGTCAACAATCTTTTGACCATCGGCCAGCAGTATATGATCAATCGCCAGCCGAGTTGAGCGTCAGCGGGATAACCATGCAGCCAATCATGGAATATAAGGGAAGCGACATTGACGAGGCGGTTAATAATGCCTGCCTCGCCCTGGGAGTGAGGCGGGAAGAGCTGGAAATCGAGGTGGTTTCCACCGGTTCCGCCGGTATTTTCGGCCTGGGCCGGAAAAAAGCAATGGTGCGGGTCGCCTTGCGCGGAAAGGGCCGCGGTCGGGAAGAGGCGTTGGTTACTCCAGCCGCCCCGGTCAAGCCGACGATTATCTCGGACAAGCGCGAGGCAAGAGACGAAGATGAGGTGCGGGGCGAACCCCTGACCGCCACCGAACAGGCCGAGATCCGGGAACTGGTGACCCGATTGCTTGCCCTGGCCGGCCTTCCCCTGACGGTGACCGTAACCCAGGACGGCGGCAACCACAAGGTGCGGGTCGAATTGTCCGGCCCGGATCAGGAGTTGCTGATCGGCCCCGAGGGGCAGACCCTGGATGCAATCCAATACCTGATTCGTAAAATCATTGGCAAGCAATCGGCCAAGAAAATCGTCCTCGAACTGGACGCCGGCGGCTTCCGGCGCAACCGGCAACAGGATTTGGAGAGCCGGGCTTTGGCCCTGGCGGCCGAGGTCAAGGCCACCGGCCACAGCCGCACGGTGCCGGCGATCAATCCGGCTGAACGGCGGATTATCCATCTCGCCCTCCAGGCGGATCCGGATATTCGCAGCCGCAGTGTCGGGGAAGGGGTGTTCAAGAAGGTTTTGATCCATCTTCCCGGCAAGGGGCGTAAAAATCCACCGCGTCGCCGTTCCGGCGGCCGTTCGGGCGGGGCTGCCGACCGGAACCCCCGTCGGGACAGCCAACCATAAAGGGCCCTCCCTTGCGGGCGGGATGATCACCATGGCGGCTCAATCCCCTGCACCCACTGCTTTTGCTGAAAGCACCATCGCGGCCATTGCCACCCCTCCCGGCCCCGGCGGGATCGGTATTATCCGGCTGAGCGGCCCCCGCGCCCTTCCCCTGCTGCAAAAATTTTTCCAGCCTGGCAAACCCCGTCCCGTCTTGCGTAGCCACCGGCTTTATCACGGCTGGATCATCGAGCCGGTCAGCCGTCGTCCCCTGGACGAGGTGCTGGCGGTTTACATGGCCGCTCCTGCCACCTACACCCGTGAGGATGTGGTGGAAATTCACTGTCACGGCAGCTATCTGGTGCTGCGGGAGATTCTCGCCGCCCTCCTGGCCGAAGAGGGGGTGCGGCTTGCCCTGCCCGGCGAATTCACCAAGCGCGCTTTTTTAAACGGCCGCATCGATCTGACCCGGGCCGAGGCGGTGATCGATCTGCTGGCGGCCGGCACCCGCCAGGGTCTGCAACTGGCGATGACCCAGTTGCAGGGCGATCTTTATCAGCGGGTGCGGGCGGTGCGCGACTCCCTGGTGGCGGTGCGGGCGGTGGTGGAGGTGGCCATTGATTTTCCCGA
>DIKC01000085.1 GCA_002421565.1 Desulfobulbaceae bacterium UBA5628
AGCAATCGTCGATTGACGGCAGCACAGCTGAACATCCCGGCAGAGTCGGGTCGGCGGCACAGTCATCCAAGGGTGGCAGCACTACCTGGCATCCAGCGAGGGTAGGATCGGTCGAGCAGTCGTCGATCGATGGCAGCACCACGGAGCAACCCGGCAGGGTGGGATCGCTCTCGCATTCTTCTATTGAGGGCAATATCGCATCGCAGCCGGTGATAGTTGGGTCAGCAATGCATTCTGCAATGGTGGGTTCCGGTTCCGGTTCCGGTTCCGGCGGGGTTCCGGTTACGGTTTTGGCGCCACTGGTCGAGAGCTGGCTGCTGGTCACTGTAGTGTTACCGCTGGCAAGATAGGATATGCTGCCAGTGCCGGTGCTGGCAATGGTGCCGGTACCGGCCGTAATGTTGCCGTGGAGAGATTCAACCGTGATGCCGCCGGCCCCGCTGCTGCTTACCGTTACCCCTTGGGCTTGGGTCAGATTGCCGCCAGCGGTTATTGCGATATTGCCCCCCACGGTTGAGTTTACATTCTGGTTGATGGCGATGGCGTTAGCACTTGTTGCATTGTTGGTGATGGTGATGTCGCCAGCGGCGCTGGTATTCCTGATATCAAGGCTTGCAGTCTCGGTGTTGAAAGTAAGATTGCCGGCACTGGAGGCGATGAGATAAGAGACGGTATTGCCCTCAGGCAGGTTGATGTCGCCGCTGCCCGAAGTAGCGTTCAAGGTGTCGTGGATGACGGCCCCGGAAGCCTGGGTGATGGTGCTGCCTCTGAGGTTGATGAACATCCCGTCGCCCGGCTCGAATAGTTCTCCGGTCACGTTAAGCGGGCCGCTGGTCAATCCGAAACCTACCCCGCCGCCGGTAGGTACGCCTTCACCGTTGCCGTCCATCCAGCCGCTGGGGTTGATTCGAGCCAGAATGGCATCGGTCAGGTTGAGGGCGCCGGCATCGGCAGGGGTTCCGGCCACATTCATGGGCCGGGTCGAAGTATAAGGATAGACGGAAACAAAGCCAACATCCGGATAAACGTAGCTGCTGGCAGGAGAGCCGGCAACAATCGAAGCAGTGGCGTCAACGTCGAGGGTGTCGGCGGCCAGGTTGATATCGTGCCCTCTAATCAGCGTGTTTGGGCCAAGAGTTAGAGTGCCGGAGTTGGAGATAAGCGAGAGTTGACCGTTGGCCGGGGTGGCAGCGTCGGTGGCCAAACCGGCGATTATCGATTCATTCAGGGTGAGATTACCCGAGGCATAGAGGTAAACACTGCCTATGCCGAAGGTGTCCATGGCAAGAATGTCGTTGATGCTGCCGATCCCGGCGTAATTGGCGGTGATGTCCGCGCCTTCAATGGTAATGTCGGCAAGCCCGCCTTCGCTGCCGATTAGCGCCAGGCCTCCTCCTGTCCCGTCAAGTGAAATGTTCCCTGCACCGTACAGAGCAATGCTGGTTGCCGTCATCTCGTCCATGCCGATGGCGGCGTGGGCTTCGGTCCCGCTGCCGCCGGTCAGACTGGTGGTACCGATCACGTTAATGTCGATGTCGGTCCCGCCGAGGTAGGCGCCGCTGTAGTTTCCCGCGCCGCCTTGCATAGTCAGGGTGTTGGCGGCGATGGTCACGGTGTTGTGACTTCCTAGTTCGGCGCTGTTGCCCTCCTCGTCCGTAGTTGCGGTGCCGGTGGCGCCGCCTGTCAGGATGATATCGGGATTGCCGGTTACCGATGTGATGCCATTATTGCTGCCTATTTCAGCCCAGTTATTTTTACCCACCGTGCCGCCGGTGATATTCAGGTTGCCTCCGCCGGTAAAAATGACTGATTGAGTGCCGCTGGAGCCACTGTGTATGGCGGCAAAGGCACCATTGGCGGCGTTGCCGCCGGTGATAACAATGTCACCTCCTCCAGTCATGGCGATGGTCTGGTTAGCGGCACCGCTATCCTGGTAGATATCGGCAAAGGCGCCGTCACCACTGCCGCCGGTGATGGTCAGTAAGTCTGCGACGGTTAAGGATTGGGAAACATCGCCGATAGTACCGATGGTGGCGTGGGCGTTCAGGCCGCTGCCGCCTTCGATGGTGATGTCAGTGGCGCTGATATCCTGAATACCTCCGCTGGAGACGATGGCGGCCTGGCTGTTGGCCGCGCTGCCGCCGATGATCTCGAGGTATGCGGCAGTGATGCTTTGGGTGCCGGTTTCGGCCATGATAAGGGCGTCTTCGTCGTTGGCATCGCCGCCGGCTACTACCAGCATGTTGGTGGCGGTGATGGTCTGGTCAGCGCCATCGTGGGCCATGATGTAGGTGCCGCCCGGCGCCGCGTACATACCGTCCACGAATACGTTGTAGCCGAAGATGGTCATGCTGCCGCTGTTGGCGCCGCCATCGCCATGGCCAATGCCGCCATAGACGGTGAGATCGCCTACACCGCTGCTGTCATTGTCGGCCGTCACGGTCATGATCGAGTTGTTGGCTCCGGTAATGACACCGGTGGCTTCGATGGTCAAGTCGTTGTCTGAGACTACCTCAAATGTGCCGGAGCCTCCGACCGTACCGCTGATAGTCAAATCCGTGCCGGCGTTGATGCTGGAGCCTGTTGCCATGAAGACCGTAGCGTTGTTGGCGATGTCGATGCTGCCGGGTGTATCCATAATCACCGCCCCGGAACCGTTGACCGTGCCGTTGATGGTCAGGATGCCGCCGATATCGGCGGCCTGGATTTGCACGTTGGTGCCGGATACGGTTTTGCCGGCGGCCACGTCGATGTCGCCGCCGCCGCCATTGTTGTTCTGGCTGATGCTGATATCGCCGTTGCCGGCCAGAATATTTTCGGCCACCTGCAGCATGTTGCCGCCATTGGCGGTAAGGTCGATATCGCCGTCCCAGGTTTGGATGCCGGTGCTGTCGCCGACGCTGCCGACGCTGAAGCCGTCGCCACTGTTATAGGCGAAGGTGGAATATTGGCCGCTGAGGCTGGCGGCAATGGTGGTGATTACGTTGGCGTTGGGCAGGGAGACATTGCCGGCGGCGTTGATCTCTAGAGAGTCGGCGGTGATCACCCCGCCGGTCTGGCTGATGGCGCCGCCGCTGCGCAGCTTGAGGATTGCATTCGGGGCCACGTTATCGGTAAGCAGGATATCGCCTGCGGAGGAGTCTCCGACTAGTAGAGTGTCGGCCGATATCCGCCCCAGTTCGGCGGCGGAAATCTCCAGGGTGGTGGCGGTGTCGTCGGCCACGCTGCCGAAATCGATATCCCAGCCGGCGGTGGCGGGCAGGAGATGGACCAAGGCGTCGGCGTGGCCAACCGTACCGTTGGTGGTGCCGATCGCCAGGCGGTTGGTCTTGAGCCCGAGAGAGCCGGTGGTGGTGATGGTGGTCCCATCGGGGATGGTCAGCAAACCGGTTGAACTCAATGAGAGGTCGGCGGTTCCGCTATCGATGGTCATGGGTGAGGAAAGGGTCAGGTTGCCGCTGGCCAGCAGGCTGACGGGAGAATTGGCGGCGAAGCCGGAGGCAGCGTTGATGAGCAGATCGCCGGTATGGTCGATATTTGTGCCCGCCACCTGATTGCCGCCGGTGCCGATCTGAAGGGTTGCTTCGCCGCTGCCGCCGATACTGCTGGTATAGAGCGGATCGCTGCCGGAGCCGGTGACCGCGCCGGTGCTACCAGCGGTGGTCTGCAATTGGATAGTGTTGCCGTAAATGGTGCCGCTGTTCCAGAGGAGGGGATCGGCGGTCCGGGTGCTCAGGGATACCAGGCCGCCGGTGTCGGCGGTGGTGATAACGCCGTCCAAGGTGATCTGGCCGTCGGCGTTGATGATGATATCGCCCAAGTTGCCGCCATCGCCGTAATTGTTCAAGAGGTTGTTGATAACAAGGGGGGCGCCATTATGGAAGGTGATCTCCGCGCAAGTGGCGCAGGTCTGGCTGAGATTGATGGCATTAACGGCGTTACTGTCATTGGTCAGACTTATGAAGCCTTCGGTAGCGACGGTGAGACTGGGAGTCGTGATGGGGTTTGTTTGCTGCAAGGCGCCGGCCATATTGATATTTACCGCGCCGGTTGCCGAGAGATTGGTGATATTAAGGGGACCGGCCACGCTTTTTTTGATATCCAGGGTGCTGCCGCTACCGCCGGTTAAGTTCGCGGTCAGACTGTTGAAGAAGTTGCCATCCTGGTAGATGCTGACTGGGCCGTTAGCGGTAAGATTCAGCAGGTCGGCGGTGATCAGGCCACCGGTCTGGTTGATCCCGCCAGGGCCAGCCGTCATGGCGACTGTCCCGAAGGGGGTGCTGTTAAAAGTAGATGTGAGGTTGGCCGCCAGAGTGATTCCGTTGCCAGCAACCAAAGTTATGTTACCGCCGGCGGTGCCGTCGGAGACGATGGCGGAATTCACCGTAATGTCATTGCCGGCATCCATTGCCAAGTCATAAGTGGCACTTGACCATTGGACAAGATCGTTCACCGTGATGTTGTTGGTCGCCGCCAGGGTTACATCCGTTGATTCGAGCAAGTCACCAAGAGCGATGCCGGTGATGATGCTGTCCACGCCAGCGAAATCGGTGGTTGCATCATCCAGGTCTGTGGCGTTGGCTATATCGTCACCCGGAGTGGTGTCTCCATTGATATCCGGGTTTGCTGCTTGAATGGTGATATTGGTTGGATCCAGCAAGAGGGTGCCGGCCTTTCCCAAGGGAGCACGGGTGTCGACCCTCCCCTCAAAATCGAGAAGCCTCTTGCCGGACACCTCCACCAGGCCACCGTCGCCGCCAAACTTACCGCCCCTGGCGCTGATCGTGCCATAGGCCCGGGTGGTGCCGTCGGCCCAGACGATGATCTTGCCACCGCTGTTTTCCGTGGCATCGGCCTTGATGGTGGTTTCCGGGCCGACAAAGGTGGTAGTAGCATTCTGGATTGCCGGATTCTTGCCCTGGAAGTCGCCGCCGATCAGGGCGGTGCCGCCAGCCTGGCCGGAGACGTCCACTGTGGCCTGGTCGAGAAGCCCGACCTTTTCACCCAGCATCATTACTTTGCCGCCGGTTTCGTCTGCTCCCCGACCGGAGGCGTCCAGGTTGCCGCTGTTGGCGACAATGCCGCTGGTTCCGCCGTGGAGGATAATCTCGCCGTTTTGTTCTGCAATGCTTTGCGCCCGGATCAGCCCCTCATTGTTGACCACCGCGCTGGTCAGCTCAGTGGCCACCCGAGCGGTCATCAATACCTGGCCGCCGTCGGCGGTCAGGTCGCCGAAGTTTTCCACCCCGGCCCGTTCGGCCAGAGAGGCTTCATCCACGGCCAGGCCGATCAACTGGTCGCCGTCAAGATCGAGGGTAAAGCGGTTGCCCGAGGCCAGGGCCACTTGCCCCAGGCGGGCTTGGATAATTCCCTCATTGGCGGTGTAATCGCCGGCCAGGACAATATAGCCGTGGTCGGCGGCCTGGAGCAGGCCCTGGTTGATCACCTCGGCGGTAAGGGCAGGCGTTTGCGGCCGGGAGAATGAATAGCGGCCGTTAAGAAAGTCGTTGTCGGAAATATTATGGGTGGTGGCGAGCAGGCCGTGGACGCTGACCTGGGAGCCGGGCCCGAAGAGCACCCCGTTGGGGTTGACCAGAAAGACTTGGCCATTGGCCTCCAGCCGCCCGAAGATCTGGCTGGGGTCGCGGCCAAGCACCCGGTTGAGGGCGATACTGCTGTTGCCCGGCTGCTGAAAGCGCACCAATTCTTGAGGGGCGATGGAAAAGCCCTGCCAGTTGATGATCGCCTTGTCGCTCTGCTGGTTGACAATGGTGGTGATGGCGTCGGGCCGGCTGATGGCGGCGCTGCCGGCCGCCACCTGGCCGCCAACCGGGGCGGCCAGGGCGGGATAAGGCAGGAGCAGGGAAGCGGCCAGCATGGTGAATTGGCCGGAAGCGGTAAAGAGGGATGATACGGGGACGGATTTTAAATCTGTCCCCTTTTTCTTCCTGGAAATCCCAAGGTGGCGGTAAATGTGGCGGCGGATGGAACGTTTGCTGCTCATGGCTGGTACCTCTCTGCTTGATCCTTAAAAGCCGGCGTTCAGGGTGAACCAGAAACGGGAATCGCGATTCTCGCCCGACTCTTTGCCGTCCAGCGGCTTGGCCCACAGCATCTCCAGGGTGAAATAATCGGCGAACATGGCGCTAAGGCCCAAGCCGGCCCCAGTCAGGGATTCGGAATCGCCGGGGGCGCCGGCGGTTGCATGGCTATCCACCAGGCCGGCATCGACGAAGCCGCGCAGTTGCAGATCAACCTTTTCCAGATCAATGAAGCGGCGGAGTTCCAGGCTGGCCAGCGCCCCTTGGTCGCCCCGCAGGCGGGAGCTGACAAAGGCGCGGACACTGGTGGGGCCGCCGATGCTGTACATGTTGGAGTCGGGCATGGGGTCGGTGCTGAGTACCGCTTCCCCCCGGAGGGCGGCGCTCCAGTTTTGCCGGAAGGGATATTCGTAGCCGCCTTTCAGTTCCAGGCGGGGGGGCAGGGCGTTGTTGCGGTCGCCATTGCTGTTGTCGCGGAAGTTGGTGGCAAAGAGGGCGGAAAGGGTGGTGATGGCGCCGTCGCCGTGCCGCTGACCGAAATCGAGCCCGGTTTCCAGGTAGCTGATTTCATCGTCGCTCAAGGGAATCCCGCTCAGGTCGGACTGGCCCTTGACATGGGCTCCGCCCACCATCCAGGTCAGGTTGGTGCGGCGGCTCTTGATCAGGGGCTGGGTGGCCTCGATCCGGGCGGTTTCGCTGGTGCCGTCGATGCCGAGCGCGCTGAACTCGCCGCCTACGTCATAATCGGCCCGGTTGTAACTGAGCTTGAGCTTGGTGCCGGAACGATGGACTGGAAAGCCGTAGCTGATCCGGCCCTGGCGGAGGAGGCCGGACTCGGTGTGGGTATAGCCCAGGCTCAGGGTATCGCCGAATTTAAAGGGGTTATTGATGTTGAAATCCGCTCCGGCCCGCCATTGCCCAACCACCTTGGGGCCGTGATTGTCAAAAGTGGCCTGGGCGGTGGCCCTGGTTTCCTCGATATTGAGAATAAGATCGGTGGTGCCGTAAGCCTCGCCGGGTTCAAGCACCGAACGGGCCACCAGGCCGGGCAGGTCGTTCAGGAGCAGGATTTCCCGCTCCAGATCCTTGAATTTGACGATGGTGCCGGGTTTCACCTGATCAAGCTGGCGGGTCAGGAATTGATCCCGGTAGCGCTGGTTGCCGTTGAAGATGAATTTGCCCACCCGGCCTTCCACCACCTCCAGGCGGATGGCGCCGGCCTGCATCTTCTGGGCCGGGACAGTGACGGTGGTAAGGCTGTAGCCATGTTCCTGATAAAAATCGGTGAGTTGATCCGCTACCTGATAGATGTCGGTCAGGGTCAGTTCCTTGCCTTCCCAGGACGCGATCACCTTCCGCAGTTCATCCTCGCTGAACAGGGTGTTGCCGCTGATCGCAAAGCGTTCCACCTTGACCCGTCGTTCATCGGCCGGGGCGGCGGGTTTGGCCGGAGGCGGGGTTTTGATTTCCGGTAGCGGCGCCTCCCTGGGCGGGGCAACCGGCGGCTTCAAGGTCTCCTGGACCGTACCGGGGGTTGGCACCTGGGCCGGGGCCTGGGCAGGGAGCAGCAGTAAAAAGGCAATCAGCGGCAACAGTCGGCGGTGGTTTGGCATGTCGTTATTCCGTGGCTTCAAAACCGATTTTGGCAATGGCTTCCTTGATCACGCTCATCGGCACATCCGGCTCCTGGCTGAAGGTCGCTTCGCCTTTTTCCAGGGAGACCGAGACGTTGCTGATTCCGGCCACCTCGCTCAGGGCCTTGGTTACCGAGGCCACGCAATGGCCGCAACTCATCCCCTTGATTTTTATGGTTGGCATTTAATTGGCCCTGCGGTTAAAGGTGAACTTAAGTTGCTGAGTAGAAGAACTGAAACATTATACTATAATGCTTTTACAGGTAAAGGGTAATTTGGGCTCATGTAATGTTGGCTCATTGCCGCATGGCGGGAGGGAAAAAAATGAGGGTGGGAATCAAGGGGATGCATTGCGCCGCCTGTAGCGCCCGGATCGAGAAGGTTTTGGGGGGAACCGCCGGGATTGAATCGGTTTCGGTCAATCTGGCCGCCGAAAGCATGGTGGTGGCGTGGGACCCGGCCCGGCTCGATCTTGAGGCCATTGCCGCGATCGTGGCCGGCCTGGGCTTTGAACTTTTGCCGGCCTCAGCCGACGACGACCCTGGTCGGGAAATGGAACGGCAGCAGGAGGAAACCAGATCCAGGCTGGCCGAGATGGCCCGGCGGCTTTATCCCGCCCTCTTCTGCGCCGCCCTCTTGTTGCTGATCGCCATGGGCGAGATGCTCGGCTTGCCCCTGCCGGATTTTTTAAGTCCCCACCATGCCCCCCTGACCTTTGCCCTGGTCCAGTTTTCTCTTGCCCTGCCGGTGATCTGGGCCGGCCGCCATTTCTATCAGCTGGGCTTTCCCAACCTCTGGCAGGGCAATCCCAACATGGATTCCTTGATTGCGGTGGGAACCGCCGCCGCCTTTGGCTACAGCACCTGGAACACGGTGGAGATCGTGTTCGGCATCGACCCGATGGGCCGGGCCATGGACCTTTATTTCGAGTCCGGGGCGGTGATCATCGCCTTGGTCTCTTTAGGCAAATATCTGGAGTTGCGGGCCAGGGCGAAAACCTCCGACGCAGTCCGCCAGTTGATGGAGCTGGCCCCGGATCAGGCCCTGCTTTTGGACGAAAACGGCGAGACCAGGCCGGTGGCGGTGGCGGCCATCAAGCCGGGCAACCTGCTGCTGGTGCGGCCCGGCGAACGGTTGCCGGTTGACGGGGTGGTGGTCAAGGGCAGCTCCAGCGTCGATGAATCGATGCTTACCGGCGAACCGCTGCCGGTAAGCAAAAAGGAGGGCGACCGGGTGACCGGCGGCACCCTCAACCGCAACGGGGCGCTCCAGGTGCGGGCCGAACGGGTGGGCCGGGACACGGTTCTGGCCCGGATCATTCGTCTGGTGCGGGAGGCCCAAGGTTCCAAGGCGCCGATCGCCAATCTCGCCGACCGGATTAGTTTTTATTTCGTGCCGGTGGTGATCGTAATCGCGGTGGTTGCCGGAGCGGCCTGGTACCTGCTCGGCGGCGCCGAGTTCTCCTTTGCCCTGCGGATTTTCATCGCGGTGCTGGTGATCGCTTGTCCCTGCGCCATGGGGCTGGCCACCCCCACTTCGATCATGGTCGGCACCGGCCGGGGAGCCCAGCTCGGGATTCTGGTCAAAGGCGGCGAAACCCTGGAAATGGCCTGCAAGATCAAGGCGGTGATTTTCGATAAGACCGGCACCCTGACCTATGGCCGGCCGGAATTGACCGATATTATGGTGGTTAAGCCCGGTCTTGGCGAGGAAGAGGCGCTGACCCTGGCGGCGGCGGCGGAGAGCGGTTCCGAGCATCCCCTGGCCGAGGCGGTGGTTAAGGCGGCGGCGGAACGCCGGTTGCGGCTACCGGAGGCAACGGCCTTTGAGGCAATCACCGGCCAGGGGATCAGGGCCACGGTGGCGGGCCATGAATTGCTGATCGGCAACCGGGAATTACTGGCCGGGCAGGGGATTGCCGTTGATAGCGGGGAAATCTCCCAGGCTGCCGCCGCTTTCGCGGCTGCCGGTAAAACCGCCCTCTATCTAGCCGTTGATCGCCAGGCTACCGCCCTGCTGGCGGTGGCCGACCGGATTAAGCCGGAGGCGGTGGAGGTGGTCGAGGCGCTAGAGAAAATGGGAATCGCGACTTACATGCTGACCGGCGACCATCCCGTCACCGCCCGGGCGATTGCGGCCCAGGCCGGAATCAGCGAGGTCTTTGCCCAGGTGCGGCCGGAAGACAAGGCCGCCAAGGTGGAAGAATTGCAGGCCAAGGGGCTGCGGGTGGCGATGGTCGGCGACGGAATCAACGACGCCCCGGCCCTGGCGCGGGCCGATGTGGGGATTGCCATGGGCACCGGCATCGACGTGGCCATCGAGTCCGGCGACATCGTCCTGATGAAGGGGCACCTGTCGAGTCTGCTGGCCGCCCTTGCCCTGAGCCGGGCCACCATGCGCAACATCAGGCAGAACCTCTTCTGGGCCTTNNCCGGCATCGACGTGGCCATCGAGTCTGGCGATCTGGTCTTGATGAAGGGCAACCTCACCGCCCTGCTCACCGCCTTTGCCCTGAGCCGGGCGGTGATGCGCAATATCAGGCAGAACCTCTTTTGGGCCTTTATTTACAACATCATCGGAATTCCGGTGGCGGCCGGGCTGCTGTTTCTCTTCGGCGGCCCCACCTTAAACCCGATGTTCGCCGGGGCGGCGATGGCGATGAGTTCGGTCTCGGTGGTCAGTAATGCCCTGCGCCTGCGTTTCTTTACAAACGGCGGCTGATCGTGTCCCAGAGGCGATGGGCCAGGGCTTCCTTGGCCATCATCGGCAGTTCCTCCACCACTCCGTCCCGATCCAGGAGGGTGAGTCGGTTGTTTTCCACCGCAAAGCCGGCGTCAGCGCCGCTGATGTCGTTGACCGCGATCAGGTCGAGGTTTTTAGCCGCCAGCTTGCGCCGTCCTTCTTCCAGCAGGTTTTCGCTTTCCGCCGCAAAGCCGACCAGCAGCGGGAAGCAGCCGTTGGCCGCTTCTTCCTTGCGCCGTCCCAATTCCAACAGAATATCGGGGTTGGCGGTCAATTCCAGGCTGGTGCCGGGTTCGCCTTTCTTGATTTTTTGGGGGGCGCATTGGCTGGGGCGATAATCGGAAACCGCC
>DIKC01000024.1:0-1741 GCA_002421565.1 Desulfobulbaceae bacterium UBA5628
GCCATTCCGCCCCGGCCGCCACGCCCGGCGCCAGCGCCAAGCCGCACCACAGAAGCACCGCCATTCGATACCGGAAGCTGCCCATCATCGTTCCTCCCCTGTTGATTTCAGCAACCAATTACCCATATTTCGGCTTGAGCCGCACCACTTTCTTGAGATAGTCGCGGGTTTCCCGGTAGGGCAGATGACCCACCAGGTGATCGTACACCTGGCGACTGCTCCGCCGGTTGATCTGGGCAAAGGCGCGGTCGCGGTCGGGGTCAAAGGCCTTGAGCACGTTGCCGCTGCCGGTATTGTAGCCGGCGATCACGCAGTATTCCCGGGCCTGGGGATCGCTGACCCGGGCCAGGTAACGCTCGCCCAGGATGGAAAGATAGGCGCTCCCCATCTGGATGTTGTTGGCCGGCACCAAGAGATACTCCCGGGTGGGGGTGCCGTCCCGGTTGTAGAGGAGGCGATGGGCGTCCCGGCCGGCCGATGCGGGTACGATCTGCATCAGGCCGTAGGCTGGGACATGGCTGATGGCGTAAGGATTGAAGCTGCTTTCCGCCTCGATGATCGCGTAAATCAGGGCCTGATCCAGCTTGAAGCGGCGGGCCTGCAAACTTACCTCCCGCTGATAGCGGCGCTGCTGACCGGCGTTATGTTCCTTGATCATGGCCAAGGTAACGAAATGGCGGGGCCGCTGGTGATAAATATCGGTGCGGTAGGCGGTGGCCAGGAGATGATCGGCATAGGCGCCGGCCTGCTCCGGTCGACGGATCGGCTGCCCCCGATGGTCGCGCACCACGTCCGCCAGGAATGGTTCGCCGTTGGTGAGTACCGGCTGGTCGGAAAGGAGATCGACCCGGGTGGGATCCTCCGGGGTCAGGAGAGTGGCGATAATCGCGCTTCTCAGTTTGGCCCGCGGTTCCTCCGGGGCCACGGTTTCCACCCGGATATCGCCGGTCTCGAAATTGATGATCGCCCGGCTCAGGTATTGATCGCTGTATTTGACGTACTCCTTTTGGCTCGGTACCTTCTCGTCGCCCCACTCCTGGAGCAGCTTCCGGGCCAGGGCCTGCAAATGCCGGCGCACCATGCTGTCGACAATCGCCACCCCGGTGGAGGGCAGGACGGCGGAGACTTCCCCCGGCACCTTGCCCCGGCTCAATTGCTCGGCGGCCATAATCCCCCGGCCCACCTCGCTGGGGGTGCAGCCGGCCGCCAGCAGCCAGGAAGCGCGACCGAGCATCGCCATGAACTGCCGCCGGCTGATCATCGCTCAACCCCTTCCGAATCCGGCCCCACCGGGGAAATAACCCCACTGGCCAGGAGGCGGCCGACCACCTCGGCCAGGGGCAGACCGATGACGTTGCTGTGGGAGCCGCGAATCTCGCGGACCAAGGCCCCGCCCATCCCCTGGATGCCGTAAGCACCGGCCTTGTCCAGGGGTTCGCCGGTGGCGAGGTAGGCCCGGCGGACGGCCGGGGAAGAATCGGCAAAAAGCACCTCGGTGGCCACGGCTTCGCGATGCTCAAACGTGCCGTTGAGCAGGCAGAAGCCGGTCCAGACCGTGTGCCAGCGGTCATTCAGGGCGGTCAGCATTTGCCCGGCTTCCTCCGCATCGGCCGGTTTGCCGAGAATTACCTCGTCCAATGCCACCACCGTGTCGGCGGCCAGCACCCAGGTGTCCGGGTGGTGGTGGGCGGCGGCCCGCGCCTTTTCCCCGGCCAGCCGGACAGCGAACACCGCCGGGGTT
>DIKC01000024.1:1800-9267 GCA_002421565.1 Desulfobulbaceae bacterium UBA5628
GGGGCGAGGCCGAGGCCAGCACCAGGGGTTGGAGGTTTTTAAAAAATGGACGCGGGTTCATTTTTGGCCTGTTTATGGCAAGAGGCGATGAGAGAGGCGCTTAAGGCCGCCCCGGCAGAGTCGCCAGAGATTAAAGGTCAGGGGCGCGGCCTCCGTAGGCACTTTAAAATCCGGCCTGGCCACCGTGGCCGGAGCGGATAAAGGAAAAGCCCGTTCCGCCAGATCGGTGCCGGGCAAGCCCCGGCGGGCGCATTCCCGCCAGAGCAGGCTCCGGGCCGGGTCAATACCCAGCACCGCCAGCAGGGCGTTATCCAGGGCCACCGGATTGCGGGCGGCGGCGACCAGGCCCAAGGGGAAAGGCTCGCCGCTGGTGGGGCCGTTCCGGTGCATGGCGACCACCCCGTCCGCCAGGCTGATGCCGGGGGGCAGCACCGCCAATAAATCCACCAGCAGGCGGGCGAATATTTCCGGCTCCTGGCCGTAACGGTTATGGATCAAGGCCTTGCGAAAGCCCTTGACGGTGCCGAAATAATTTTTCACCGCCAGGCTGACCAGGGTCTGGCCGTGGGCCTTGATCCGGGGCAGGTTGACCAGAAGATCGCACTCCAGGGCGGCGGAGACCATGCCCACCGTAAAACCGTGGGCCAGCCGCACCGGCCGCACCCGGTCGAAGTTGACCAGTTCCACCGGCAAACCGGCCAAGGCGGCGGTCATCCCGCATTTTGCCATGACCCCTCGGGCCGAGCCAAAGGCCGGGGAATCGCCCACCGCCACCCGCGCCCCCTGGGCCAGAAACCAGGAGGCGACAGCGGCGACAAAATCGGGGTTGGTGCAGGCCAGGCCGAGCCGGCGGCCGGCCGCCACCAGATTGGGCTTGAGCAGCACCCGGCTGCCCGGCGCCACCCGAAAATCCAAGGCCGCCATCAGCCGCGCCACCGCCCCTTGCAAGCGCTCCGGCCCATAATCCGGGCAGGGCAGCAGGGCCACCGGCTGAAGAGGAAGGGAGGCGGCGCCATCGCGCCGTCCGGCGGTCGTCATCGTTTGTTTATCAATCGAATTGTTTTGACCATATTGCCGCCAGTCTCAAATTTGCACCAACCATTGCCGGGGATAAAAAAGCACCGCCATTACGGCTGTTATTGGCCCCAAACGGCCAACTCTCTTGTCGACATTGTCCTGATCGGGACGACGGAAACGCAACAAGTCCGGCCCTTTCTCATGTGAAAACAAGCCGCCCCAGGCACGGAATCGCTACGGCGACGGGGCACGAGCCTGTTCATATCGGGGAGACCGCCCCCCCTTGGCATGATCGTTGCTCTTTGGCCGAATCATCATGACGCAAAAACCGACACCAACAATCTTAAACGAAAGAGGGACGAGATGAAAGCAAAGGATCGAAAATGCACAGACGCCGCAACCTTCTTCCTGATGGCCGCATTCCTGCTGGTGTTCGCCGCGCAGCCAGCCACGGCCGAGTATGCCAACCCGCAACTCCTGGCTACCCCGTCAGATGTCGCACAAAATGCGGCCAAATGGATCGTACTTGACGCCCGCGATCTGGATGCCACCACCAACAGGGCCGGCAAAACCCTGCCAGGCTACAATGACGGCCATATCCCCGGCGCCGTATCCCTGGGGGGCAACGCGGCCAAGATACTGCGTACCTCCGACCAGAAGGTGGTCTTCAAAGACAGCCTTGGCAATATCGACGTAAAAAAATATGAACAGATCCTGGGCGATGTCGGCATCAGCAACGACCGGACCATTGTCGTATACGGCGATGCCTCCAGAATCACCAACACGACGGTGGCCTTCTGGATCCTCGAACTGCTCGGCCATAAGGATGTCCGTTTCCTGAACGGCGGGATCGAAGCCTGGCAGGCGACGGGCAAACCGTTGACAACCGCCGCCACCAAACTGCCGCCCGCCCGCTATGTCGCCGACCTCAAGCTTAATCGCATCGCCACCACCGACGAGGTGCGGATGGCGGCCACAGGGGAAATCAAAGATATACAGATCGTTGATTCCAGGAGTGCCGGCGAGTATGCCGGCACGGATGTCAGGGCCAAAAGAGGCGGGCATATCCCGAATTGCCGACTTAATGTTTCGCATGTCGATACCTATGATCGGGCAACGGGCACCATCAAGCCGATAGCCGAACTCAACCGGATTTACGGCGGACTCGATAAGAACAAAAGAGTCGTGCCGCACTGCCAGACCGGAACCAGATCCACCCTCACCTACCTCATTTTCAGGTTGATGGGCTTCCAGGATCCGGCCAACTATGATGATTCCTGGATCGTCTGGGGCAACAGCGAGACCCTGCCGATCAGCAATTGACGGAACATTCAAAATATCGAAAAGCCCTTCCCTCCTTGCTTTTCGATCAGGAAGCGCAGGAAATGACCACCCTGCGCTTCCTTTTTTCAGAAATAATTTGTAGGCCGTTGGGAAGAATACGGGGTAACATTGTTCACCGCTTGGTTGCACCGGAATACATGTGGGATCTGTTTCCCATTGAGACTGTGATTTTTCCTCTTTCGTGACAGGAGGCTTCAGCTTCATGCACGAGCTTCATTTGATCACCTATCATAATTTCGAAGAGGTTATGATCGCCGCCTGTTCCGCCATAATCGCCGCCAGGGCGTTTCTGTTCAAGGTCGGCGACTGCGGAAAGGCCGACGAAGAACAAATGGGCAGGGTGTTCCTGGTGGGGGCGGCCTTTGCTATCCTGGCGCTCAGCAGTCTCATCCACGCCGGCATCCATCTCCTCCACTTCGATGAAAACCTGCTTTACCAGACCCTGCTCGGATATTGTTTCGCTTTTTTACTCCTGATTGCCGCCAACTCCACAGAATACCCTCAACGCAAGAAGATATTGCCGCTCTTTTATCTGCCGCTGCTCGTTTTTCTGATTCCCGACACCTATCAACGGTTCCCCTCTTTCGGCGAACTGCGCCCCCTGATCTGGATCAGCGTGGCGTATCTCAGCGGGGTACTCTGCATGCTCTACGTGGCGGGATTCTACCGAACCGGCGACCGTTATTTTCTGTTTTCCGCCAGCGGTTTTACGCTCATCTTTATTTCCTCAATCTTCCTCTTTTTCCCTTCCGCGATCGGCACCCCGATGTGGTTTTATGGCCATCTCCTGCGCCCCGTCGGTTTCCTGATCCTGCTGTTCAGCATGAACCGGCAAGCCTTTACAAAAATGAACGGCAGCATCCTCTACCGGGCCGTGGCGGCGTTCAGCCTGTTCGCCGCCATCCCCTTTCTGCTGTTCGGATCCGTCATTTTCTACGAAACCATTCAACCTATCGCGGTCGAGGAAAAGCGCCTCCTCGTCTTTATCCTGATGATTATCTCGTTTGTCTCCGCCCTGGTTTTCGGCCTGGGTATGATCATCAGGCTGATCCGGCCCATCCTTAACCTCAAGGCATCCGTGGATTCCCTGACCTATGGAGGACTCGACAAGCAAATTGCCGTCAGGAGCAACGACGAGATAAGCGAATTGTCCAAGGCATTCAACAGTTTATCCTCCCGCCTCGGTCGGGCCATCGAGGAGCAGGAAAGATACTGCCGTCTGGCCGCCACTGGAGAACTGGCCGCCACCCTGGCCCACGAACTCAAAAACCCTCTAAATGCCATCGGCGGCGCCGCTTCCTATATCGGCAAAAATTATCGGGGGAGACTCATCGCGGAGTTCGTCCGGATTATCTCCCAGGAGGTGGAACGGATCAACAAACTCGCCACCAACCTGCTCTGTTTTGCCAAGCCCCTGAACTTTGAGCCCAGGTACAACGACCTCAATCAGGTGATACGGGAAACCGTCAGCCTGCTGGACAAGGAGGCATTGGAGCAGAATATCCGCCTGACCGTAAATTACCCCCCGTCTCTGCCGCCGGTGGTCTGCGACCATAATCAGGTCAAGCAGATACTAATCAATCTGATCGTCAACGCCTTTGACGCCGTAGCCGGCGGCGGGGAAGTGGCGGTAAACATCGGCCTCTTCCATGACCGGGTCGCGATCACGGTCCGGGACAACGGCGCGGGCATCAGGACGGATGATCTGAAGCAGATATTCAACCCCTTTTTTACCACCAAAACCAGGGGCACCGGCCTGGGGCTGGCCATCTCCAAAAAAATTGCTCAGGAACATGGCGGTGATATTACGGTAAAAACCGTCCATGGACAAGGCAGCGAATTCACCCTGACTCTTCCGCTGGGGGATGCAGAACATGGTCCATAATATTCTCATCGTTGACGATGAAATCAACTCGCTGAAAGTCCTGGCCACCGCCCTGGCCAGTGATGTACTCCGCATCGAAACCGCCCGTTCCGGAGAAGAGGCCCTGACACTGCTTAAGAGCAAACATTACGATATGATCATCTCCGACTACAAAATGCCGGGCATGAGCGGAGAGGCCTTATTGAGCAAGGCCAAAATCATGATGCCGGAGGCGCCGTTCATCCTGCTTACCGCTTTCGGCACCATCGAACTGGCGGTAAACGCCATGCGCATGGGAGCGTATACCTATCTAACCAAACCGGTTAACCTGAATCTGCTGGAAGAAGTCATCAAAGATGTGCTGTTCCCGCCCGCGACCGGGGCCGCAGGGCAACCCGCCGCCGACGCGCAACATTTCGGGATCGTCGGCAAATCAAAGGCGATACAGGAAGTCTTCTCCCTCATCCGTCGGGTCGGCAAAACGGACGCCAATATCCTCATCCTCGGAGAATCCGGCACCGGCAAGGAACTGGTTGCCCGGGCCATCCACCATTCTTCCCTGCGCGTCAACGAACCGTTTATTCCCATTGACTGCACCACCATTCCCGCCAACCTCATGGAAAGCGAACTATTCGGTTATGAAAAAGGGGCCTTCACCGGGGCCACCGACCGCAAGACCGGCCTGATCGAAATGGCCGAGGGAGGCACCATTTTCTTTGATGAAATCGGCGACCTGGACTACGCTTTAAGCAAAAAGCTGCTTCGCTTCCTGCAGGAAAAGGAGATTCACCGTCTGGGCAGCCGGAACAAGATCAAAACCGACGTACGGGTACTCTCCGCCACCAACCGGGATCTCGAATCCGAGGTGGCCGAAGGCGGCTTCCGGGCCGACCTCTACTACCGACTCAATGTCATCACCATCCATATCCCTCCCCTCCGGGAAAGGAAAGAAGACATTCCGCTGCTGACCGCCCATTATCTTGCTTACCACGCCAAAAAAAACCGAAAGAGCTTCCGCGGGTTCGACCATGATTGCCTGACCGCTCTCAAGAATTACGACTGGCCCGGCAATGTGCGGGAACTGGGAAACGCCATTGAACGGGCGACCATCCTCTGCCCTTACGACACAATCACCGCCGACTGCCTGCCTCCCAAACTGAGGGACGCCAACGAGTCCGTTATCGAAGACAAACTGAATCTGCCGGCAATGGAAAAGAGAATCATCATGAAAGCCCTGGACAAGGCCTTCTGGAATCAGTCCTCCGCCGCCCGGTTACTGGGTATTTCCCGTAAACAATTGCGCACTAAAATGAAAAACCTCGGTCTGAACTCTTAGGAGGGGGCTCCCTGCCTGACCCATCGGAAACATGGACGAACTGAAAAGCCTCAAAGAAAAAATGCTGGCCATCAAGGACGGCAATTTCGACATCGAAGCGCCGAATCGACGGGTGGTCAAGTGCTGGGAGCGGCTCAACTGCGATCAGCGGCTCTGCCCGGCTTACGGTCGGCTACGATGCTGGTCCATCGCCGGCACCCTGTGTCATAACCGGGTGCAGGGGGTGTTTGCGCGGAAACTGGGAGATTGCCGTAAATGCGTGGTTTACAAGGAGTCCTGCGGCGATGAGATCAGTGAGCTGCTGGAAATTTTCAACCAAATGGTCAAGGATATCAAATTCAATATCAAGGAACGGGAACGCGTCTCACAGGAGAAAGCCCGCGGCGAAAGACTTGCCGAGTTGGGCGACTTGATCGCGACGGTGGCCCATGAGACCAGGAATCCGTTGCACGCCATCGGACTTGCCGCAAACTATATGAAAAAAAACTTCCACAACGAATCGGATACCGCCCTGCTGACGGTCATCGAAGAAGAGGTGTCCAGGCTCTCCGACCTTACCACCCGTTTTCTGCATTTTTCCCAACCCCTTCCTCTGCAGTTGGAACCATGCGATCTCAACGCGGTTGTCGTCGCCGAAGTGGATTCCCAACGACGGGCGGCCGCCAGCAAAAATCTCTCCCTGAACACCAAGCTTGCCAACCTTGTTCCGGGGATCATCAGCGACCAGCTTCGGGTAGGAAGGGCTCTCGCCCAGTTGCTTGACAATGCCGTGGCTGCCTCACGTAAAAACGGCATCATCCGCATCAGCACCATGCTGGAAAAAGATTTTATTAGAATATCGGTACAGGATGACGGCCCTGGCATCGCCCCGGAAGAGCAGGATAAAATTTTCCAGCCTTTTTATACCACCAAAACCCAAGGGGCCGGCCTGGGTCTGACCATTGCCCAACGCTCACTCACCGAATTGTGCGGCCGGATCGAACTTGACAGCGCCCCGGGCCGGGGCGCCACCTTTTCCCTGTTATTGCCTCTCTGATAATTACCCTTGGCCTACGCCTGATTGGCCCAGCCCAAGAGACTACCGGCCAGGAGAATCTCCCGGTGACGGGTGGAAATCTCCAGCCGGGCCTCAATTTTGCGGCCATCCACCTCCACCGTCAAAATTTCGTCACCGGCGGCGATTTTGGCCCGGATGCCGGCAATCCGCACCTTGGCCCCCGGCTGTAAATGATCGTAATCGGCGGGATTAACAAAGGTCAGGGGCACGATTCCGAAGTTGATCAGGTTGGCCTTGTGAATGCGGGCAAAACTCTTGACCAGCTTGATCTCCACCCCCAGGAAACGGGGGGCAAGGGCGGCATGTTCGCGGGACGAGCCCTGGCCGTAGTTATCGCCGCCCACCACCATCCCCGCCCCCTGGCTTTTGGCGCGGGTGGAGAATTCCGGGTCCACCGCCTCATAGACAAACTCGCTGATCGCCGGGACATTGCTGCGCAGGGGCAGCACCCTGGCCCCGGCCGGCATGATATGGTCGGTGGTGATGTTGTCCCCCACCTTGAGCAGCACCGTGCCCTGCCAATCCTTGGGCAAGGGGGAGAAGCGGGGGAAGGGGGCGATGTTGGGGCCGCGCACGATCTCCACCCCGCTGCCGTCGGCGAGCGGCGCCTCGATCCGGCTATCGCCCAACAGGTAGCGGGCCGGCAGGGTAAAAGCGGGGTAATCGCCGAGGTCGCGGGGATCGGTGATTTTGCCGGTGATCGCGGCGGCCACCGCTGTTTCCGGGCTGCAGAGATAGACCTGATCATCCTTGGTGCCGCTGCGGCCGGGGAAGTTACGGGGAAAGGTGCGGAGCGAGATCGCCCCGGTGGGCGGCGCCTGGCCCATGCCGATGCAGCCCAGGCAGCCG
>DIKC01000024.1:9307-9443 GCA_002421565.1 Desulfobulbaceae bacterium UBA5628
ACCTGGCGGCTGCCGGGGTTGATCTCGAAACTCAAATCCCGGCTTACCTCGCGGCTTTCCAGGGTCTTGGCCACCACCATTAGATCGCGCAGGGAGGAGTTGGAGCAGGAACCGACCAGCACCTGGGCCACCGGCC
>DIKC01000012.1:0-3523 GCA_002421565.1 Desulfobulbaceae bacterium UBA5628
TCATGATCTGCCACTTGCCGGTACGTACCGGCTGGCCGCCTTCCCGCAGGGTCGGGGCGGGCTTGGAGCCGTCCAGGTTCTCGCCGTCGGCGTCCTTCTTCCAGATCGGCAGACCCCACTCTTCAAAGAGCTTTACCGACTCGTCAACGTGACGGCCGAGGTCGTAGATCAAGTCTTCGCGAACCACGCCCATCAGGTCGTTACGAACCATCTTGACGTAGTTTTCGATCTTGTTGTCGCCGATGTAGGTGTTGATCGCGGAAAGACCCTGGGCCACGGCGCCGGAACGCTCCATGGAGGCCTTGTCCACCAGCTTGATCTTGAGGTCGGCCGGAGCCCACTTCTTGATTTCGAAAGCGGCGCCGCAAGCGGCCATGCCGCCGCCGATGATCAGAACATCGACGTCGTGCTCGACAACTTCGGGATTGGCAACGGCGGGCAGTTCGCCCAACGGCTTATTCGGTAACGCCATAATCTAATCTCCTTAAAATATGGTTAGATGGTAATTAAGGTATCCGTTGTCGGAACTGCTTATTTGGCCAGCATGGTCGGCTGGGCCAGTTCCTTTTCCAGAAACAGGGACTCGCTGTCCAGGTTGTCGCCCTTGCCGTCGGTGTAGGCATTGGCCGCGCCTTCAGCGGTGGTTCGGATCGGGAACTTGAAGCGCTTCATGTTGCCGTTGCGGAACTTGACGGTCCACATGATGGAGTCGGAGCTCCGCATCGGGTGAACCTGACCGCCCATGGGCACGAAGTCGTTGTAGCCGCGGACGGCGATGGCGCCCTGCGGACAGATCTTGACGCAAGAGTAACACTCCCAGCATGCATCGGGCTCCTGATTGTAAGCCTTCATCTCGTCCTTGTTCAGAACCATCAGGTCATTGGGACAGATGTACATGCAGGCAGTCTTATCACCGCCCTTGCAACCATCACACTTTGAAGGATCTACATAGCTCGGCATTCACAAACCTCCTCAATTGGGTTTAATTTCCGGATTCCGTCCGTTGACGGAATCCACGCTACTTTATTCTGAACCAACGCAAAGCCCAAGCCGCCCGGCCGATCCGGCCCCGAAGGAAACCGCCCGAACCAACCGGCAACCGCCCCCCGGCAACTGGCTTTGATGCCTGCGTTCGATATACGAGAAAAACGCTCGACGGCTGGAGCCGGAAAGTATCGATTCCCGGCGCCGCCAACCTGGATGTCATTAACCGGATTTCATAAAAATGAGGGGTCACTCATTTTTTTTCAGGTTTTCGTTTCTATAATTTCCAGCCTGGTAAATGTCAAGAAAAAAACTGCCGGCCCAATCCGCCTTGAATAGATTGACATGAACCACCGGGCTGATTACTGTGTGGCCACTTTTTTCCGACCCGTAAATGCGACCAAGAGGTTTAAAACATGAGCAAAAATAGCCCCACCCCACCCCTTGACCACAACCCCAGCCGGATCATGCCCAACAAGCTGACCCTGGAGAGCGCTCTCCAGTTCCGCTGCCATCCCGGGGTCTCCTGCTTCACCGCCTGCTGCGGCAACATCAACATCATCCTCACCCCCTACGACATCCTGCGACTGCGTCGGGCTCTCAACATGGACGCCGACGAGTTCCTCCTCCGCTTCACCACCCCGGTCTATCTGGAAAAAACCGACCTGCCGGGAGTCAAGCTGCTCCTTGACGAAGGGGGCCGCTGCCCTTTCGTGACCCCGGAAGGCTGCACCATCTATCCCCACCGCCCCACCACCTGCCGCTATTACCCGGTGGGGATGTCGTACTTCCACGAGGCCCCGGAAAACAAGGAAGCGACCGCCGTTTCCGAGGAGTTCTACTTCCTGGTCAAGGAGGAGCACTGCAAGGGGCACGAGGAGGCGCAAACCCAGACCATCGCCGAGTGGCGCCGGGATCAAGGGATCGACGAGTCGGACGCGATGAACAAGGAGTGGATGGAACTGGTCATGCGGCGCAAGTCCTTCGGCCACCAGGCCACCCTGAGCGAGGCGGCCAAGCGGATCTTTTTCATGGCCAGCACCAACCTGGACAAGTTTCGCGACATGGTTCTGGGCGATTCCTTTCTCGCCACCTACGAACTGGATGCAGCGACCCAGCAAAAGCTGCGGGAGGATGACATCTTCCTGCTCAGCTTTGCCTGCCGCTTCCTGGCCGCCACCATCTTCGGGGTTCAGGACCAGGGCCTTAAAATAAAGGAAGAGAAGCTGCGCCAGAAGATGGAGCGGATCAAAAAGGATCAGGCCGAGGCGGAAGGCCGGGCCGAGGCCGCTTACAAAGAACTGCTTCAGGATCACGAAAAGCTGAAAAAACAGGTCGCCACCAAAAAGGCCAAAGGCAAGAAGAAATCGGCCTAAGTAACGGCCGGAAAGAGCAGCCGGAAACAGGCGCCCTGCCCCGGCTCGCTTTCCACCTCGATCCGGCCCTGGTGGCTGTCGATGATGTTCTTGACGATCGCCAGCCCCAGGCCGGTGCCCCGGTGTTTATCGGTGTAAAAGGGGTTGAATATCCGTTCCCGGCGATCGGCGGCAATGCCGATCCCGGTATCGGCGATCTCGATCACCGTGACCGCCGCCCTTCCCTGCCCCTGCCGCCTGCCCCGCATCGTCAACGTCCCGCCTTCCGGCATCGCCTGGATGGCGTTGAGCAGGATATTCAAGAGCACGCGATAGATCTGATCCCGGTCGAGAATCAGGGGATCGATGGAGTCATCCAGTTCCAACACCGGCCTGATCCCCCGCTGTTCCAGTTCCGGGGTAACAAAGGTGAGGGCCTGGCGCGCTATTTCATTGAGCGATTCCGGGGCGCGTTTGGGGGTCTGGGGACGGGCGAATTCAAGAAACTCCCGCACGATATTGTCCAACCGGCCGGTTTCCGCCACGATGATCGCGGCCAGATGCTCGTTGCCCGGGGCCACGCTTTGCAAGCGCTTGTCAAGAATCCCGGCGGTGCTTTGGATGATCCCCAGAGGGTTCTTGATTTCGTGGGCCACCGAAGCGACCATCTTGCCCAGCCCGGCCAGTTTCTCGCTCTGGTGCAGGTCCCGCTCCAGGCGGCGGCGCTCCTCGGCCCGCTGTTCCATGATTCGCTCGGCCCGGCCCACAATCACCCGCAGCACCCAAAAGAGGGCGGACATGATCAGCATCGAGGTCAGGATGATCGAACCCTGGAAGCTGATGATCGCCTCCATGTCCTCGGAAAGGTCCTGAACCACCTCAATCACCCCCATGATGATGTCCGGCTTGTCGTCCAGTCCCTTATATTGAATAAAAGGAATATAGGTGAGCAGTTGCGAGGCGACCGGCTCGGCCCCGGGCAGCAGATTAAGGATAGTGGCGGGATAAGCGAGCCGCGAGAGGCTTTCCCCTTGGGCGGCCCGCGCATACTCCGCACCGCCGGCCCCCCGCTGCCCGATCCGATCCGGTTCGGTGCTGTAGGAAATGATGTTTTCCTTGGAATCGAAGATGGTCACCGACCTGATCCGCATCCCGTGGGTGGCGTTGCGGACCACCGTATCCAG
>DIKC01000012.1:3579-4041 GCA_002421565.1 Desulfobulbaceae bacterium UBA5628
ACTGCTGGAACACCTGATGACTGAGGTTCTGGGCCACCACCTGGGCGTAGGCCTCGCTCCGCTCCAGCAGCACCCGCTTGGCATGGTTGGAAATCAGCCAGGAAAGGGCAAGGGTGAAGACCAAAAAAACCGCCAGGCCGGTGAAGGAAAAAAACTTCACCAGCCGAAAGGGCTTCATGCTGGCTGCTTCGGAATTATCGCTGATTTTCATTTTTCCAGAATACTCCTCAGCCGCAGGCGCCGCAACGTCGGCATTGTTCGGGTTGGCAGGGGGCGGTGACCGCGCCCCGCAGGGCTCGTTGATATTCGGCTAGCAGATAGTCGCGCCGCACCGGATGGGCGACAATCTCCCAGGGAAACAATTCATCCTCGCCCCGCTGGCGCATGGCGTACCAGGCGGGATCGACCCCGGCCGCCAGCAGTTGCCGCCGCCAGTTGCCGGGACCCGCGACCAGGCCGGAC
>DIKC01000110.1 GCA_002421565.1 Desulfobulbaceae bacterium UBA5628
ACCCACTGACTTCCCGGAAGGACCCGAATTAGTCGAGGTCGCGGGGCGGGAAAAGCGCATCCTGCTGAGCAAGGACAAGGCGCTGCTGAAACGCAAAGAGGTGGTCTTCGGCTACCTCGTCCGGGAAATCCATCCGGAAAGGCAGTTGGCTGAAATTGTCCATCTCTTCGGCCTCAAGGAGCAATGCAAGCCGCTCAGCCGCTGCCTGCGCTGCAACGGGCTCCTGCAGCCGGTCGGCAAGGAGCAGATCATCGAGCGCCTGGAACCGCTGACCAAGAAATATTACGACTCTTTCCACCAATGCCCTGGCTGCGGCAAAATCTATTGGCCGGGAACCCATCGGGACAAGATGCTGCTGGTACTCGGTGGCGCCTTGCGGAGTTACGTTCCGAAATCTCTACTCTTGACAGGCGCTCGGCCCGAGGCTACAATCTGGACAGACTAGCCAGAATAAAGATAGCAAGAGGTGTGGTTATGGGAAATGTATGGCAACTTCAGGACGCAAAAAATAAATTCAGCAATTTGGTAGACAAAGCCCGCCATGACGGCCCACAAGTTGTCACAAAACATGGCAAGGAATCCGTCGTAATTATTGCCATTGAAGACTACCAAAAACTCAACAAACCAACGTCTGATTTAATTTCTTTTTTTAGAAAATCCCCCCTTTCCGACATAGACCTTGACCTGACAAGAGACAAAAGCCCTGCAAGGGATATTGAATTATGAAATACTTGTTGGACACCTGCGTCATTTCAGAAATGATCCGGCCCAAGCCATCTGCAAAAGTCATTAAATGGATCAAGCAAGAAGACGAAAACAATTTCTTCATCAGTGTTTTGACAATTGGCGAAATTCACAAAGGAATCGAAAAACTTGACGAATCTAGAAGAAAGGAAGAATTGCATAATTGGGTAGATAATGACCTCAAGGAAAGATTTTGGACAAGAATCATCGACATTGACCTGCAAACTGCGATGACATGGGGGAAGATTCAGGGAATGGCGGAACGCGTTGGTAAGCCAATGCCCGCCATGGATTCTCTCATTGCCGCAACAGGCATTACTCATCATTTAACCGTGGTAACCCGCAATATTTCAGACATGAAAGCAAGCGGAGCGGCACTCATTAACCCGTGGGAATAATGATAAAAAAGGTTAACAAGCGGGTCAACCGGACGGCGGGGAGCAGCGAATTGAATTGCCAAACCGTATCGATCGCGATATTGTAATACCAAATAGATCGATGGAGGTGTCGTGATGCAAACGGTAACCGTGTCGCCCAAGTATCAGGTTGTCATTCCTAAAACGGTCCGGGAATCTTTGAAGCTTCGTCCGGGCCAGAAAATGCAAATAGTCGAATATGCCGGTCGCATTGAGCTTATCCCTGAACGCGACATCAAAGAGCTTCGGGGGTTCCTCAAGGGGATCAACACTGAATTCACGCGGGAAGCCGACCGGTTATGAATGTCGTGGATTCTTCCGGCTGGCTGGCGTATTTCGCCGACGAGCCCAATGCCAAGCATTTTCTCGTTCCGCTCAAGGATGCGGCGTTGCTTGTTGTCCCGTCGATAACGGTCTATGAGGTTTTCAAGGTCATTCTCCGGGAATCCACCGAGGATGCCGCATTGCAGGCGGTGGTTGCCATGCAAAGAGGAACGGTGGTGGAATTGAGCGTATCATTGGCGCTTGCCGCTTCCAAGTTGAGTCTGGCGCACAATCTGCCAATGGCGGACAGTATCATTCTGGCAACCGCGCAAGAATACCAGGCCGTGATCTGGACCCAGGACGTGGATTTCAAGAACCTGAGGAACGTGAACTATTTTCCTAAAAAATAAAGCCGCAAACAGCCCCGTTTTTCACCGCTTGGCTCCGGATCTGGTGCTTGATCTGGTGGAAAAGGCCTTGGCTGTCCGCTGCACCAATCTTTGCCGGCCTCTGGCCAGCTACATCAACCGGGTTTACGAGCTGGAAGGCGAGGACGGCGGCGGGCTGGTGGTCAAGTTCTATCGGCCCGGCCGCTGGGGCCGGGCGACGCTCCAGGACGAGCACGATTTTCTCCTTGAGCTTGCCGGCCGGGAAATTCCGGTCATCGCTCCCCTGGTTCTGGCCGGGGGGAGCAGTCTGGGCGAGTATCAGGGGATTTACTTCGCGGTTTTCCCCAAGTGCGGCGGCCGCAGTTGGGACGAGTACAGCGACGAGCAGTGGCTGGAAATCGGCCGCCTGCTTGGCCGCATCCACGCGGTCGGGGCCGGTCGGGTGCCGGCGGGGCGGATCGTCATGGCCCCGGAGCAATCAACCCGCCAGCAGGCGGACTATCTCCTGGCCGGCAACTTCATCCCCGCCGATCTTGCCCCCCAATTCGCCGCCCTGACCGCCACCCTGATCGCCGCCATCAGCCCCCTCTTTGCCGGCTTCGAGATGATCCGCATCCACGGCGATTGCCACTTTTCCAACCTCATCTACCGGCCCGGCGAGTCGTTCTATCTGATTGATTTCGACGATATGGCCCTTGGCCCGCCGGTGCAGGATTTCTGGATGCTGCTGCCCGGCTACCAACAAGAAACCCTGGCCGAGATCGAGCTTTTTCTCGAGGGCTACGAAACCTTCCGGGATTTCGACCGTCGCACTCTGCGGCTGATCGAGCCGTTGCGGGCCATGCGTTACATCCACTACATGGCCTGGTGCGCTTATCAGGTGGCCGAGGAGGGCCTGAGCCGGGTGGCGCCCGATTTCGGCACCCGCGACTACTGGCAGCGGGAGATTCGCGATCTCGACGAGCAGTTGGCGCGGATTCAGGCCGCGCCGGAACCGCAAGGGAATTGGCGCTGAATCAGGCCGGGGGCGGGCCGCCCTTGAGGTGCACATCCCGTTGGGGGAAGGGGATGGTGATTCCGCGCTCGCCGAAGGTGCGATGGATCGCCTTGATCAGCCGGTGGGTTTCCTGCCCCTTGAGGCTGGGGTCGTCGATCCAGAGCATCAGCTCCAGATTGATCGACGAATCGCCAAAGGCCCGGTAGCGCACCCTGGGGGCCGGGTCGGAGATCACCTGGGGATTGCTGTTGACCACCTCCAACAGGGTTGCTTCCACCATTTCCAGGTCGCTCTCATAGGCCACCCCCACCGGAATCCTGATCCGGTAGCGGGGCATGGGGGCGCTTTCGTTGATGATCTTGGAGTTGGAGAGAATCGAGTTGGGAATGGTGATCAGCACGTCGTCGCGGGTCTTGATCCGGGTCGAACGAATGCCCACCTCCACCACTTCCCCCCGCTGGCCGTTATCCATGATGATATAGTCGCCGACCTTGAAGGTTTTGTCGGCAAAGATGCTGATCCCGCCAAAGAAGTTGGCCAGGGTGTCCTTGGCCGCCAGGGCCACGGCAATACCGGCGATTCCGGCCGAGGCGAAAAGCGGGGTGAGGTTGATATTCCAGACGGTCATCACCCAGAAGGCGCCCAGCAATATGATCACCACCCGGACCAGATTCTTGACCAGAAGGAAAAGCTCGCTGCCGATCTTGCCCTGCTCCAGCATCCGGACCAGCCCTTCCTGAACAAAGAGGTTGAAGACCCGGACCGCGGCCACCAGCCAGAGGACGATGAGCAGGCTTTTGACTACCGCCGGCAGGATGGTTTGGTAGGGAACCGGCGGCGGGTAGAGGAGCAGGGCGTGGAGCAGGCCGAAGATCAAGATGCTCCAGAAGATGGGGCGGTGGAGGATGGCAACCACCTGTTCGTCATGCTTGATGCTGGTATGCTCCGCCACCCGCTTTACCACCCGGTCGATAAAAAGGTCGGCCAGTTTGGCGAGCAGGGCGTAAACAATCACCACCGCCAGTTGTTGCAGCAGGGGATGCTCCCGCATGATCTGAAAAGGGGCGAAAAATTGCTCGAAAGACATCGGGCTGCTCCTTAAACTTGTTCCGGCTGATAATCAAAGGCAGCGGCAAAGAGGGCCTTGGTGTAGGGATGGCGGGGGGCGCCGAAGATGCGGGCGGCCGGGCCGCTTTCCACCACCCGGCCGTTCTGCATCACCGCCACCTCGTCGGCCAGGGCGCGGACGGTGCGGAGATCGTGGGAGATGAACAGATAGGTCATGCCGTGGCGGGTTTGCAGTTTTTTCAGCAATTCGATGATCTGGGCCTGGATGGTCATGTCCAGGGCGCTGGTCGGCTCGTCCAGGATCAGCAGGCGGGGGTTGAGCACCACTGCCCGGGCAATGGCGATCCGCTGCCGCTGGCCCCCGGAAAATTC
>DIKC01000037.1 GCA_002421565.1 Desulfobulbaceae bacterium UBA5628
CTGAAGATCGACCTGGTCAACGACAGCGGTGCCATCACCGCCGAAGACGACGCCAACTACAAGAACCTGGGCGAGATCCTGGTGGAGCGGGGCGATCTGTCGCCGGTGGAGATGCAGAAAATTCTCTCCATGCAGAAACGGTTCGGGGAAATTCTGGTCGAACAAGGCATCGTACCAGCCGCAAAGGTGGAGTCAGCGCTCAAGGAACAACAGCAGGTCAGGCAGGTTCGCCAGGAGCGCACCGTTACCTCCCCTGCCGCTGAAACGTCGTTTTCCGTGCGTGTTCCGGCCGAACGGCTGGATCATCTGGTCAATCTGGTGGGGGAACTGGTGACGGTGCAGGCCCGCCTCAGCCGGCAGGCTTCGCGGAACGCCGAGCCTGAACTGGCGGAAGTCTCCGAGGAACTGGAACGGCTGACCGCCGAATTGCGCGACAATATCATGGGAATCAGGATGATGCCCATCGGCACCATTTTCAGCAAATTCCGCCGCCTGGTGCGCGATCTTTCCCGGGAACTGGGCAAGGAAGTCCAGATGACCACCGAAGGCGAGGAAACCGAACTGGACAAGACGGTGATCGAAAAACTCAACGATCCCTTTGTTCATCTGATCCGCAACAGCATCGATCACGGGATTGAAGCGCCGGATTTGCGGGAGCAAAAGGGCAAGCCCCGGCAGGGGACGGTGCATTTGAGCGCGGTTCATTCCGGCGATTCGGTGTTGATCGAGGTTCGCGATGACGGGGCCGGACTGGATCGGGAAATCCTCCGGCGCAAGGCCATTGAAAGGGGATTGCTGGCCGTTGATGAAGAGCGGAGCGATCAGGAAATTTATCAGCTTCTTTTTCTCCCCGGTTTTACCACCGCCAGCCGGGTTTCCAGTGTTTCCGGCCGGGGAGTGGGAATGGACGTGGTTAAACGGGGAATCGACGCCCTGCGCGGCGCCATTGCCATCGATACCGATCCCGGCCGGGGCGCCATGATCAAGATTCGCCTGCCCCTGACCCTGGCGATTATCGAATCCCTGCTGGTGGCCATCGGCCGCGAACATTTCGTTCTGCCCTTGGGCCTGGTGGAGGAGTGCATCGAGATCGACCGGGCCACGATCGAGAAAGACCGGGAGCGCAATCTGGTCAATGTCCGGGGGCATCTGGTGCCCTATATTCAACTGCGGGAATATTTTGCCATCAGTGAGCCGCCGCCGCCCCTGGAACAGATCGTGATCACCAGGGTAAACGGCGAACAGATCGGCTTTGTGGTGGATCATGTGGTGGGAGAACACCAGACGGTAATCAAATCGTTGGGCCCCCTTTATCGCGATGCCCGGGGGATTTCCGGCGCCACCATCCTTGGTGACGGTTCGGTGGCGCTGATTATGGATATTCCACAACTGGCCGGCGCCTAGTAACGGAACAAGCCTGCAAAGGAGGAAAAGCCATGGAAGAACTGAGCGGCAGCAATCAGTATCTGACTTTCCGGCTCGGGGAAGAAGTCTTTGCCCTGGAAATCGGCAAGGTGCGGGAGGTGCTGGATTTCAGCACCGTGACCAAGGTTCCCCGCACCCCGCCTTTCATGCGGGGAGTGATCAACCTGCGGGGCGGGGTGGTGCCGGTGATTGATATGAATATCAAGTTCGGGATGCCGGAGACGGAAAAAACCGTCAACACCTGCATCATCATCGTCGAGATCACGGTGGACGACGAACAGACCGTGGTCGGGGCCTTGGCCGACTCGGTGGAGGAGGTGCTCGATCTGGAAGAAGAACAGATCGAGGCGGCCCCCCGGATCGGCACCCGGCTCAACACCGAATTCATCAAGGGCATGGGCAAGCATGGGGAAAGGTTCATCATCATCCTCGATATCGACCGGGTCTTTTCCGCCGAGGAACTGGCCCTGATCGGCCAGCACGGGGAAACGGCAGACTTAACCATCTAGGACAAGGAGAAACGAGATGAAAAATTTGATGCTGAAAACCAAGTTGACCTATGGCTTTCTGGCGGTGGCTGCCGTGGTGCTGATCGTCGGATTTTTCGGCTGGTTCGGGGCCCGTTCCCTGGCCTGGGATATCAATGAGGTCGGCCACGTCCGGATGCCCAGCGTGGCCAGTCTGCTGGTTATGGAGGGCGGGGCCGAGAGTATCCGGGTGGCCCAGCGCACCCTGCTCAATCCCAAACTGAAGCTGGAAGATCGCAAGCGGCAGTATGACAACATCACGGCGGCGGAACAGCGCATCCAGCAGGCCTGGGACATTTACGCCCCCCTGCCCCAGACCCGGGAAGAGGCCAGTCTTTGGCAGCAGTTTCTGCCCACCTGGGAAGCCTGGCGCAAGGAAAACGGGGAATTTCTCCGCCTGTCGCGGGAGTTGGAAAACACCGGTATTCTTGACCCTTCCCAGTTGCGGGCCGAGTTGCAGCAGTTCCGGGCCGACCATCATCAGCTCATGGGTCATCTGACGACGATGATTCGGGAAGGCCGCCTTTTTGAGGGAGGCGAGGATGATACGGCCTGTAATTTCGGGCGCTGGCTGGCGGGATTCAAGACCGATAATCCCCGGATTCGGGAAATTTTAGCCGGGGTTAACAACGATCACGGCCCCTTTCATCATGGGGTGGCAAAAATCAAGGAACGGGTGCGGGCCGGAGACCGGCGGGGGGCGGAGGAACTGCTGGTTACCCAGGTCAGCCCGGCGGCGGAAAGGACTTTTGTCCGCTTCGATCGTTTGCTGGCCGAGGCCAAGCAGGCCGAGGCATTGTATGAGGGCATGGAGCAGCAGGCGATGGTGATCGCCCGTGCCAAGCAGATGGAGGCCCTGGCGCTCCTTGGGAAGATCCTCCATATCAATGAAACCGTGGCGGAAGAGGCGATGGTGGAGGCGGGCACCAATGCCTCCCGCACCCGGATGGTCGCCATTATCGGTATGTTGCTGGGAGTGGCCGCCGCCATTGCCCTGGGGCAGTTTCTCACCCGTGATATTCTTCGCCAATTGGGTTGCGACCCGATGGTGATCGAGGAAGTCACCAGCAAAATAGCGGCCGGTGATCTGACCCAGAAGCTGGACCTGGAGGTGGCCAACAAGTTCAGCGTTTACGCCTCGCTCAAAAGCATGGTGGAACGATTGCAGGAGGTGGTGGGCAATGTCCGGGCCGCCGCCGATAACGTTGCCGCCGGTAGTCAACAGCTTGCCTCCAGTTCCGAGGAAATGAGCCAGGGCGCCACCGAGCAGGCCTCGGCCGCCGAGGAAGCCTCTTCCTCCATGGAGGAGATGAGTTCCAATATTCGTCAGAACGCCGATAATGCCGGCCAGACCGAAAAGATCGCCCTTAAATCGGCCGAGGACGCCAAGGATGGCGGCCGGGCGGTGACCGAAACGGTGACCGCGATGAAGGATATTGCCGGCAAGATTTCGATCATCGAGGAAATCGCCCGCCAGACCAATCTTCTCGCCCTCAATGCGGCGATCGAGGCGGCACGGGCNNGCAAGGGTTTTGCGGTGGTGGCCTCGGAAGTACGCAAGCTGGCCGAACGGAGCCAGAACGCCGCCGCCGAAATCAGCAAGCTTTCCACCAGCAGTGTCCAGGTGGCGGAAGCGGCCGGCGAGATGCTGACCAAGATGATGCCGGATATCCAGCGCACCGCCGAACGGGTGCAGGAAATAGCCGCCTCCTGCAAGGAACAGGATACCGGGGCGGAACAGGTGAACCAGG
>DIKC01000080.1 GCA_002421565.1 Desulfobulbaceae bacterium UBA5628
AGGTCATCGGCCTGACCGGGCCCTCGGGCGGCCGCATGGCCCGTCACTGCCATCTGGTCATCAAGGCGCCCGGCGGCCGCACCGCCGCCATCCAGGAGTGCCAGCTGGCGCTGGGGCACGCATTGTGCGGGCTGGTCGAATCCGGCCTGGCGCGGTGATCCCCCGATACGCAAGGAACGGGAACGAATGAAACTTCTGAAGAACGTCGACATAAGGGTGGTGTCCGTGCTGCTGGCATTCCTCCTCTGGCTGCACGCGGTCACCGAGAGGGATTTCACCGTGACCTTCGACTGCCCGGTGGAGCTGGTCAACGTTCCCCATGACCTGGTGCCGGCGGCGACCCTGATGCCGGTTTCCTGCGACATTACGGCCAAAGGCAAGGACATCCTGGCCTTCCGTCTGAAAACACCGCGGGTGGTGGTTGACGCCGGCAGCCGGAAGGCGAGAAACCTGTCCGTCAGGCTGGCCGAAAGCCACCTGGCGATGCCCTTCGGCCTGGAGGCCCCGCACGCCGAGTTCCAGCCGGCCGAGCTATCGGTCAGGCTGGACCGCCTGGCCTTCAAGACGGTGCTGGTGGTGCCGGACCTGGCCGGCCAGCCGGCCGAGGGATTCATAGTCAGCGACTCGACCGCGGCCGAGCCTTGTTCGGCGCGGCTTTGGGGCCCGGAAAAGACGGTGACGCAGACGGACACCATCTTCACCGAGCCGATCAGGATAGACGAGCTGAGGGAGAGCCAGAGGCGCGGCGCGCGCCTGGCGCTGCCCGACCCCCGGAACTACCGGGCCGAGCCGGAGTCGGTCGTGATAAGCCTGGTGTTCGAGAAATCGGGCGAAAGGTTTTTCCGGAACATCCCGCTGTCACTGGCCAACCGCGGAGCCGGATTCCTGGTCGGCTTCTCCCCGGGGACGGTGGACATCGTGGTGGCCGGGCCCAGAATGCTGCTGGAGCGCACCAGACCGTCCGACATCAGGGTTTTCCTGGACCTCAAGGGCCTGGCCCCGGGCGGCCACCGGCTCCAGGCGGTCATCGAGCTGCCGGACAGGATGGAGCTGATAGCCGCCACCCCCCGGACCTTCGAGGTGACCATCAGGTGATCGTCCTGGGCATCGAGACCTCCTGCGACGAGACGGCGGCGGCGGTGGTCGACCAGGGCGGTGTCCGGTCCAACGTCATCCACTCCCAGCAGGTGCACCGGCCTTTCGGCGGTGTGGTGCCGGAGCTGGCCTCGCGCGACCATCTCAGTAAGATCGTCCAGGTGACGCGCCAGGCGCTGGAAGAAGCCAAGGCCGGCCTTGGCGACATCGGGGCGGTGGCGGCCGCCTCCAGCCCGGGCCTGGCCGGGGCCCTGCTGGTGGGAAACTCGTTCGGCCAGGGCCTGGCCCTGTCCATCGGAAAGCCGTTCGTGCCCGTGAACCACATAGAGGCCCACGTCCACGGGGCCATGCTCGGTGACGGAAGCCTTAAGCCTCCTTTCGTGGCCCTGGTGGTCTCGGGGGGGCACACCTCGCTGTTCCACGTCGGGAACGACCTCAGCCTGAGCCTGATGGGCCGGACTCTGGACGACGCGGCCGGGGAGGCCTTCGACAAGGTGGCCAAGATGCTGGGCCTGGGCTATCCGGGCGGGCCGGCGATCAGCCGCTTGGCGGCCGAGGGAAATCCGGCGGCAATCGCCTTTCCCCGGGCCTGGCTGGCCCCGGAGAGCCTGGATTTCAGCTTCAGCGGCCTCAAGACCGCGGTGGCCTCCCATCTGCGGCAGGAAACCGCCGCCAACCGGGAGATATCGGTACCGGACATCTGCGCCTCGTTCCAGGAGGCGGTGGTGGAGGTACTGGTAAGCAAGGCCCTGACCGCGGCCGAACGCTTCGGCCTCAAAACCGTGGCCCTGACCGGCGGGGTGGCGGCCAATCCCCGCCTGCGCCAGGAGTTGGATCGCCGGGCTACGGCGGCCGGAATCAAGGTCTGTATGCCGGCCCCGGAATTCTGCACCGATAATGCGGCGATGATCGCCCTGGCCGGCTGGTTCCGCTACCAGGGAGAGGCCGCCGGCCAAGCGCCGGGCCTTGATCTGGAGCTTGACGCCTATTCCCGCTCCGGCTACCTCCGGCCGGCAGGAGCCTGACCGCCTTGGAACCCCATCGCACCGCCCGCTATTATTACCTGAAAATCATCCGCCTCAAGGGTGATCCCCAGACCCTGGCCCGGGGGGTGACCCTGGGGGTTTTTATCGGCATCGTGCCGATCATTCCGATCCAGACCATTGTCATCTTCCTTCTCGCCCCCATCTGCCGGGGCAACACCATTGCCGCCCTGCTGGCCGGCTTTTTGGTCAGCAATCCCCTCACCTTTTTTCCCCAGTATCTTCTTTCCTGGAAAATCGGCAAATGGCTGATTCCGGTGGACATCAACTGGCACCGGGTCCAGGATACCGTCCATATCCTCACCTCCGGCGACAGCTCCATCGCCCAGTGCCTGGCCGCGGTCAGCCATTTGGGCTATGAAGCGATCGCGGTGCTGGTGGTGGGGGGCATGGTCCTGGGGCTGCCCTTTGCCATCCTCGCCTACCCCCTCTCCCTGCAACTGTTCAGCGCCATCCGGCGCAAGCGGCGGCAGAAGCACACCCTTTCCTGAGCCGATGACCAGCCCGCCGGTAAAAGATACCCTGGCTGCCCATCGCCTGGCGCCCAGCAAACGGCTGGGCCAGAATTTTCTCGTCCATCCCCATATTGCCGAGCAGATTGTGGCGACCGCCGAGATCGGGCCGGAGGATACGGTAATCGAGCTGGGAGTGGGACTGGGCGCCCTCACCCTGCCCCTGGCCCGCCAGGCCGGACGGGTGATCGGCCTGGAAATCGATGCCGGCCTGGTTCGTTACCACCAGGAAACAGGCGACCTGCCCGCCAACGTCACCCTTATCCACCAGGATCTGCTGACCGCCGATTTTGCCGCCCTGGCCGGGGAGGCCGGGGGAGAGGTGAAGATTATCGCCAACCTGCCCTACTCGGTGACCAATCCCCTGCTCTTCAAATTGATCGAACAGCGGCAGGCCATGAGCTGGGCGGTGCTGATGATCCAAAAGGAGGTGGCCCTGCGGCTTACCGCCGCTCCCGGCAGCAAGGAGTACGGAGTATTGACCGTGCTGCTGGGGGGCTGCGCCACCGTGGAACGGCTGCTCACGGTGGGGCCGGGCAATTTTCATCCCCGGCCCAAGGTGGATTCGATGGTGGTGCGGCTTGATTTCCGTAGGCCGCCGGAAAAGATGGGGCCGGAGATTTTTCCCCGGCTGCGGCTGCTGGTGGACGCCGCCTTTCGCCAACGCCGCAAAACCCTGCTCAACAGCCTGAGCGGCGCGCACCTGCCCGGCCTGGACAAGGAAAAAATCGGGCAACTGCTTGCCGCCGCCGGTATCGACCCCAGGCAGCGGGCCGAAGAACTTACCACCGCCGACTATCTCCGTCTGGCCGGCCTTGCCTGATCGCGCCTTTAATCCAGGGAGGCGTGACCGGCCGGGCCTTGATATTCGGTGAGGATGGCGGTAAGTGAGCCAATGACGATCTTGGCCTTGATCCAGACCGGCAGCCGGTAATCATCATCGGTGAGCCAGACCACCGGCGGGGCCGCCTTATCGTACAATCCCTTGAACTGCAAACGGGGCTGAACCCGCAGGGTTTGCCGGTCGCCGAAGATGGTGGCCCTGGTTTCCACCCCCTCCACCACCACCGGCACCAGATGCCTTTTCTTGTCGGCGAAGGTGGGCAGCATGGCCGGCGGCCCATCCTGGGGCAAAGGCATGGCCCGCATCGCCAGAAAGGCGGTGAATTCGTTGTGAACCGGCCCATCCAGCTCGAAAATCTCGGGCGGCTCCTCGTTTTTGCGGAAGGTTACGCGGAAATTCTCCTGGTCATATTCGCTAATTCTGAGGTTGCGGCGGCTCCCTTCCTGCTGATCGAACTGGTAATTAAGCGGCAGCCGCTGACGGCCCTCAACCACGATCCGAAAGCGATCTTCCACCGGATAAATGGCCCCGAACAAACCGGCGGTGCGGGCGGTGGCTTCGATCAGGAACCGTTCACCCTCCCCATCCGCCAGCGGCTGGATATTAATCACCAGCTTTCCCGCCACCAGCCGCAGCCAACTCACCGTATAATGCAAGGTCTCGGCCTGGCTGTAAACCGTTGACAGCAGGCGCGGCTCCGTCTCGGTCATGGCGGGCGGAGCCGGGGCGGCAGCCGGGATGCCCATCCCGATCATCAACAAAAATAGAGAGAAAAAAACAAGTCGCGGAAGATTTTTTTTCATTGGCGTTCGTCAAAAGTAAGATAATTGTCAGACCTTCTTTCTAAGATGCTTGACACTGCTTGAACGAACCAGACAAATTCCAAAGGGGAAAGAAAGGATGGGCCATAACCTTCACCACGAAGCCCTCACGTCGGAGGCAAAAATGCAGTACGAAGCCGCCACCCAGCAAATCCGGCAGAAACTGGCCCAGGGCAACACCTACGAAGAGGCGTGCCGCCACCTGAGCGACCTGGAACCGACCTTCAAGGCGTATGTTTTCGAAGATTTTCTAAAAATTCTGATCGCCGAGGAATACCTGGGCAACAACGCTCCCATCGACGATCTCGCCCTGCTCCTCGGCCTGCCTTACGATACCATGGAAAAGGCGGTAAAAAATCTGCTGGAGGAAATCTCCTGGGAAACCGCGGTTGATTTTGTCGGCGCGGTCAGCGGCCCGAACACTGTTTTTCACTGAACAAAACGCACCCGGCCAAAACGGCGCTTGCCCACCTTGAGCAGCACCTCGCCCTTGGTCGGCACCAGCAATTCCACATCCTCCACCTTCTCGCCGTCCACGCTCACCGCATGCTGCTGAATCAGGCGGCGGGCCTCGGACACTCCCTTGACCAGGCCGGTTTCGGCCAACAGCCGGGGCAGCTTGATCCCGGCCGGATCAGCCGGCAGGGAGAATTCCGGAATCTCGTCGGGCAACTCATGCTGACGGAATAATTTATCAAAATTCTCTTCCGCGGCCAAGGCAGCGGCTTGGTCATAAAAACGGGCCACCAGATCCCGGGCCAGCCGCTGCTTGACCGCCTTGGGATGAATGGCCCCGGCCGCCATTTCCCGCTTCAACCCGGCGACTTCATCCAGCGACAAATCGCTGAGCAGTTCGTAGTAGCGAAACATCAACTCATCGGGCATGGACATGGTCTTGCCGTAAATATCGTCGGCGCCCTCGGTGATCCCGATGTAATTACCCAGGGACTTGCTCATCTTGTTGACCCCGTCCAGCCCCTCCAGCAGCGGCATGGTGATCACCACCTGGGGCTCCTGACCCCAAACCCGTTGCAGGTCGCGGCCCATCAGGAGATTGAAAAGCTGATCGGTGCCGCCCAACTCCACGTCCGCCGCCAGGGCCACCGAATCATAGCCCTGGATCAGGGGGTAGAGAAATTCGTGGATGCCGATCGGCCTTTCGGCCGCAAAACGCTGCTTGAAATCCTCCCGCTCCAGCATCCGGGCCACGGTAAGCTGGGCGCTCAGGCGAATGAAATCCTGGGAGGACAGCCCGTTGAGCCAAGTGCTGTTGAAAACCACCTTGGTCAGGGCCGGATCAAGAATTTTAAAAACCTGTTCCTTGTAGGTTTCGGCGTTTTTGCTCACCTCCTCGGTGGTGAGCGGCTTGCGGGTCTCGGACTTGCCGGTGGGGTCGCCGATCATGCCGGTAAAGTCGCCGATCAGGAAATGGATTTCATGGCCCAGTTCCTGAAAATGCTTCATCTTCTGAATCAACACGGCGTGGCCCAGATGGAGATCCGGGGCAGTGGGATCAAAGCCCGCCTTGACCTTGAGGGGCTTGCCGCTCTCCTGGGCGCGCACCAGTTTTTTCCGCAACTCCTCGGGGGAGAAGACCTGAACCGCGCCCCGGGTGAGGCGCGCCATCTGTTCGTCAATGCTCAGGTTACTCATCGTTTTTCCAATTATTTGGCGTATTCCACGGCCCGGGTCTCGCGGATCACGGTGACCCGAATCTGGCCCGGATAGGTGAGATCTTCCTCGATCTTCTTGGCAATATCCTTGGTCAGCAGCGAGGTTTCGGCATCGCTCACCGCCGAGCTGTTGACCAGGATGCGAATCTCCCGGCCGGCCTGGATGGCGTAGGATTTCTCCACCCCCTTGAAGCTCTGGGCGATTTTCTCCAGATCCTCAAGCCGCTTGACGTAGGATTCCAGCATTTCCTTGCGGGCGCCGGGCCGCGCCCCGGAAAGGGCGTCGGCCGACTGCACCAGCACATCCAGGATCGATTCCGGGGTAATGGCTTCATGGTGGGCGGCAATGGCATGAATCACCTCCGGCGATTCCCCGTATTTCTTGGCCAGATCCGCCCCGATGCTGGCATGCGACCCTTCCACCTCATGATCCACCGCCTTGCCGATATCATGGAGCAAGCCGGCCCGCTTGGCCTGCTTGACGTTGATCCCCAGCTCCGAGGCCATGATCCCGCAGAGGAAGGCGACTTCCAGGGAGTGCTGCAAACAGTTCTGGCTGTAGCTGGTCCGGTAACGCAAACGGCCCAGCAGCTTGATCAGTTCGGGATGCACTCCGTGGGCGCCCACGTCAAAGGTGGCCTGCTCGCCGCTCTCCCGCATGGAAACTTCCAACTCCTCGGTCACCTTGGCGACAATCTCCTCGATCCGGGCCGGATGGATCCGGCCGTCGGCAATGAGCCGCTCCAGGGCCAGCCGGGCCACTTCCCGCCGCACCGGATTGAAGCCGGAAAGGATCACCGCCTCCGGGGTGTCGTCAATGATCACATCGATACCGGTGGCCGCCTCGATCGCCCGGA